>JANXXW010000530.1 GCA_025350425.1 Rhodospirillales bacterium | reverse complement strand
CGCCCCGGGCTGCGTATCCTGCGGTGGGCCGACCTCACGGCCGATGCCATCGGCCCCGACGACATCGAGGCGGAGGTTGCCGAAATCCCCTCCGGTGCACTGGCCTGCCTGATCTACACGTCCGGCACCGGCGGCAGCCCGCGCGGCGTGATGCTGCCGCATCGCGCCATCCTGGCCAACTGCCACGGCGCCCACCATCTCGTACAGCCCCTCGGCCTCCGCCGCGAGACCTACCTTTCCTTCCTGCCCATCTCGCACGCCTACGAGCACACCGCCGGCCAGTTCTTCCTGGTCAGCCTGGGCACCGAGATCGCCTATTCCCGCGGGATCGAGCACCTGACCGCCGACATGGCGACAGTCAGGCCGACCATCATGACCTTTGTGCCCCGCATCCTCGAAGTCATCCGCACGCGCATCCTGGCCCAGGTGGAACGCGAGCCGAAATGGCGGCAGGCCCTGTTCCGCCGCGCCATTGAACTCGGCCGCAAGCGCGCCGAACACGGCCTGTCATGGGGTGAGCGTATGCCGGACGCGATCCTCGAGCGTCTCGTACGCCGAAAGGTCCGCGCCCGTTTCGGCGGCCGGTTCCGGGCCGCCATGTCAGGGGGCGCGCGGCTGGAGCCGGAGGTCGCCCGCTTTTTCATGGGCCTCGGCATCGAATTGCTGCAGGGCTACGGCCAGACCGAGGCTGGCCCGGTCATTTCCGCAAACACGCGCGGGGCCACCGATATCGAGACCGTCGGCCGCCCGCTGACAGGCGTGGAAGTGCGTATCGCCGATGACGGAGAGATCATGGTTCGCGGCGACTTGGTGATGGACGGTTACTGGCAACGGCCGGAGGAGACCGCCCTCGTCCTGCACGACGGCTGGCTGCACACCGGCGACATCGGCGCGCTCGACGCACGCGGCTTTTTGCGCATCACCGACCGCAAGCGCGATATGATCGTACTCTCCGGCGGTGAGAACATCTCCCCGGCACGGATCGAGGGCATGCTTGCGGCCGAGCCCGCCATCGCCCAGGCCGTCATCGTCGGGGAAGGCCGTGCCAGTCTCGCGGCACTCATCGTGGCCGCCGCCGAAGTGGATGCGCCGCTCGTGGCGGCGGCGGTAAAACGGGTGAACCAGGGCCTGTCCGTCACCGAACGCATTCGCCGCCATACGCTGGTGGAGCCGTTCACCATCGAGAACGGCCTGCTGACGGCGACACACAAAATTCGCCGCCATCTGGTGATCCATGCCCACCAGTCAGAGTTGAAGGCAATGGGATAGCCGCGTGCGGGGCAGCGGCAGGTGCCGCCGCCCCGCGACTCACATCCCGATGGCGCGCTTGTACAGGTCGAGCAACGTTTCCTGCTCCTCAACGTCCGCCGGCTCCTGCTTGCGGATGCGGATGAGTTGGCGGAGCACCTTGACGTCGAACCCGGCCGACTTCGCCTCGGCGTAGATGTCCTTGATGTCGCTGCCGAGCGCCTTGCGCTCTTCTTCGAGCCGCTCGATCCGATCGATCAGGCTACGTAACCGGTCGCCGGCGATGTTGCCCTGCTGCGCCGGCTCTTCAACCTTCTCCATAATGTCGAAATCCATGCGCGATTTCCCTTTCGGTGGCGTGGGCGGCGGGATTAGCGGCTTGCCGGCGAAGGGTCAACGAACCTCAGTGTTCCGCCTTGGCGAAGGCGGTCTTTTGGTCTGCCGATGCCTCACGCTGGTACTTTGCCTGCCATTCCTTGTAGGGCATCCCATAGACGATCTCGCGCGCATCGGGGTCCGCGATCGTCACGCCCTGCGTCATCGCCGCCTCGCGATACCAGCGCGACAGGCAGTTCCGGCAGAAACCGGCGAGGTTCATCATGTCGATGTTCTGGACGTCACTTCGCTCGCGGAGATGCGCGACCAGGCGCCGGAAAGCGGCGGCTTCCAGTTCGGTGGTGGTGGCAGCGTCGATTTCGGGTATGGGCATCGATCGGGCTCCTTAAACAAGATCGGGACATGGCGTGTCGGACGCGCCTCCGCCATACTCGATCCACGTGAGATACGAGGAAAATGCTGCAATGGCGTGGGACGATACAAGGGCGCGGGCCGCCTTGCGGGCCGTGTTTGCCGCCGCCATCGCGGCCGCCGATCCCAGGGCCATGCTGAGCCAACATCTGCCGCCCCGGCCCACCGGGCGCTGCGTCGTGGTCGGCGCCGGCAAGTCGGCCGCCCTCATGGCGGCGGCGCTGGAAGCGGCTTGGCCCGATGTGAACCTCTCGGGCGTCGTGGTCACCCGCTACGAACACGCCACGCCGACGCGCCGCATCGAGGTGATCGAAGCCGCCCATCCCGTGCCCGACGCCAACAGCGAGCGTGCCGCGCGCCGCATCCTGGGCGCCGTCCAGGGCCTCGGGCCGGATGATCTGGTGATCGCGCTCATGTCGGGTGGCGGCTCGGCGCTCCTCGCTTTGCCCGCGCCCGGGTTGACGCTGGCCGACAAGCAGGCGGTCAACCGCGCGTTGCTTGCGTCGGGAGCCACGATTTCGGAGATAAACGCCGTTCGCAAGCACCTGTCGGGTATCAAGGGTGGCCGGCTCGCTGCCGCTGCATATCCCGCCCGCGTGGTGACGCTCGCCATCAGCGACGTGCCGGGCGACGACCCCGCCGTGATCGCCAGCGGCCCCACGGTGCCCGATCCGACCCGCTTCGCCGAGGCGCGGGCGATCCTCGCCCGCTACGGCATCACCCCCTCCCCGGCCGTCACCGCCCGGCTGGCACAGGATGCGGACGAGACACCGAAGCCCGGCGACCTCGATAACACGGAGTTCCGCATGATCGCCACCCCCGGCATGGCACTGCGCCAAGCCGCCGATACCGCACGCGGGCTTGGCCTCACGCCGCTCATCCTGGGCGATGCCCTGGAAGGCGAAAGTCGCGAGGCCGGCACGCTCATGGCCGGCATCGCCCGTTCGGTGCGCGCCCACGGACTGCCGCTCGCAGCCCCCGCCATCCTGCTTTCCGGCGGGGAGACCACCGTCACCATCGGCGCCGCCCAGGCTGGTCGCGGCGGCCGCAACACGGAGTTCCTGCTCGGTCTCGCCGTGGCGCTGG
>JANXXW010000528.1 GCA_025350425.1 Rhodospirillales bacterium | reverse complement strand
CCGCAAGGCCAGCAGCGCGCCGATGCCGGCCGATGGCAGGGTGGAAAGGATGGTGATGGGATGGATCATGCTTTCGTACAGGACACCGAGCACGATGTAGATCACCACGATTGCGGCCAGGATCAGGTATGGCTCGGTGGCAAGCGACTTCTGGAACTCCTCCGCATCGCCGGAATAGCTGCCGCTGATGGTTCTGGGGAGTTGAATGTCCCGCTCGGCGTCGGCGATGGCCTGCACGGCTTCTCCCAGAGACGCATCGGGGGCGAGGTTGAAGCTGAGGGTCGCGGAGGGGAATTGCTGTTCGTGGGTTACGGACAGGGGGGCTGTGATGTGCTCAATGCTGGCGATGGCCGTCAGCGGCACCTGCGCGCCGCCGAGGCCCGGGAAGCGCAGGTTCAGCAGCGAGGCGGGATCTTTCTGCCAAGCCGCATCGCTCTCCAGCACCACGCGATACTGATTGCTTTGCGAGAAAATCGTGGAGATCTGGCGCTGGCCGAAGCTGTCGTACAGGACATCCTGGATCGCCTGCATGGACACACCGAGGCGCATCGCGGCATCCCGATCGACCCGAACGAAGGTGCGGAAGCCATCATTCTGCGCATCACTGGCCACATCGCGCAGGATGGGAACACTCCGTAGGCGCGCAAGCAAGCGGGGCGACCACTCGTTCAGTTCCTTCGAGTCGGTATCGATCAGCGTGTATTGGAACTGCGTTCGGCTGATCCTCGTGCCTATCTGGATGTCCTGCACGGGCTGCATGAACACGGTAAGGCCGGGAATGTTGGTGAGTTGGGACTGTAGCCGTTCGGCGATGGCGGCAGCGTCAGCCTCGCGCTGGTTGCGGGGTTTCAGCTCGATGGTAAGGCGGCCAGTATTGGGCGTGGCGTTGATACTGCCGGCGCCGACGAAGGACACGATGCCGGCCACGGCGGGATCGCGGCGGATCACGTCGGCGGCAGCTGCCTGAAGCGTGATCATGCGCGGGATGGAGACGCTCTGCTCGGCCTCGGTCACGGCGACGATGACGCCGGTATCCTGCAATGGCAGGAAGCCCTTGGGGATGACGGCGTAGAGCACCACGGTTCCGATCAGCGTGGCGAGGGCGACCAGCAGCACGAAACCCTGCCGGCGCAGCGACCATTCCAGGCCGTGCTTATAGCCGCGGAGCATCCGCTCGAACCCGCCTTCGGTCATGCGCGCCAGCCGGCCGGGCCGGGCTTCGCTGGCCGGGCGCAACAGGCGCCCGCACATCATCGGCGTCAGGGTGAGCGACACGACGGCGGACACGATCACCGAAACCGAGAGCGTCACGGCGAATTCGCTGAACAGGCGACCGACAACGCCCGTCATAAACAGCAGCGGGATGAACACCGCGATCAGACTGATGGTGAGCGAGACGATGGTGAAGCCGATCTGGGCGGCGCCCTTGTAGGCGGCTTCGAGAGGAGGCACGCCTTGCTCGATGTAGCGAACCACGTTCTCGATCATGACGATGGCGTCGTCCACCACGAAGCCGGTGGCGACGGTGAGCGCCATGAGCGAAAGGTTGTCGAGACCGTAGCCGAGCCAGGACATGATGCCGAAGGTGCCGATCAGGCTGAGCGGAAGGGCAACGGCGGGAATGATGGTGGCGCGCCAGGAGCGCAGGAAGGCAAAGATGACGAGCACCACCAGCACGATGGAGAGCACGAGCGTGAGTTGCACGTCGTTCACGCTGGCGCGGATCGTCTCGGTCCGGTCGGTGACGATGGTGAGCGAAATAGCGGCCGGCATGGAGCGTTGCAGGGCCGGAAGTGCGGCCTTGATGCGGTCCACGGTCTGCACGATGTTGGCACCGGGCTGGCGCTGAATGTCGAGCACCACTGCGGGATGCGGGGGCCCGTTGCCAATGTAAGTGGCCGCGACCCGGTCGTTTTCGACGCCGGCGACGACGGTGCCGACATCGGACATTCGCACTGGGGCCGCGTTGCGGTAGGCAATGACGAGGCTGCGGTAGGCATCGGGTGACAGAAGCTGGTCGTTCGCGCCCAAGGCGATTGCCTGCCTCGGACCGTCGAAGCCACCTTTGGCGCCGTTGACGTTGGCGGCCGAGACGGCGGTGCGGACGTCCTCCATGGAAAGGCCGTAGCTGGCGAGGCGGGCGGGATCGACCCGGACGCGAACGGCCGGGCGCATGTTGCCCTGGACCGTCACCTTGCC
>JANXXW010000161.1 GCA_025350425.1 Rhodospirillales bacterium | reverse complement strand
CGGGCGATGATGGCCAAGGTGGGCTTGCGGGAGGACCAGTACGGCCGCTACCCGCACATGTTCTCGGGCGGCCAACGCCAGCGCATCGCCATCGCCCGCGCGCTCATGCTCAATCCGCGCATCGTGGTAGCCGACGAGCCGGTGTCCGCGCTGGATATCTCGATACAGGCGCAGGTGCTGAACCTGATGATGGATCTGCAGGAGGAGTTCAGCCTCGCCTACCTGTTCATCAGCCACGACCTTTCCGTGGTGCGTCTGATCGCGCGCGAGGTGATGGTGATGTATTGCGGGCGGCCGGTGGAGCACGGCCCCAAGGAGTCGATCTTCGCCAACCCGCGCCACCCCTACACACGCGTTCTGCTGGCCGCGACCCCCTCGGTCGATCCGCGCCACCGCAAGGCCAGCATCGCGATCAAGGGGGAACTGCCTTCGCCGCTGGACCCGCCGTCGGGCTGCGCCTTCGCATCGCGCTGTCCCTATGCAGCACCGCGCTGCGCCACCGAACGGCCATTGCCGCGTCCGGTGGGGGATCATTTGGTGGCGTGCCATTTCGCCGAGGATATCTGATACGACGGCGTTTGCCGGACGGGCTACTTCATGTGGCCGTCGAACCAGGCGATGGCGCGAGCCTCGGAGTCGGCGACATGGGCGGGTTCGCTGATCTCGTGTCCCTCGTTGGGATAGACGACGTATGCGGTTGGCACGCTGAGTTCCCGCAAGGCGTGCCAGAACTCCCTGGATTGCGACGGCGGGCATTCGATGTCGCGCTCGCCCACCATCAGCAGCACCGGCGTCTGGACGTTCTTGACGAAGCCGATCGGGGAAGGCCGCGTGTACGCCGCTGGGGCATCATACGGGGAACTGCCGAAATACGGGATCAGCCAGTCCCCGATGCCGTTCTCGCCATAGTAGGAGAACCAGTCGCTGATCCCGGCCAGCGCGACGGCGGCGCGGAAGCGGTGCGTCTGCGTCACCGCCCACATCGTCATGAAGCCGCCATAGCTGACGCCGGTGATGCCAAGCCTCGCGGTATCGATCGGGGCCACCAGGGCGGCGGCATCGATGCCGGCGAGGATGTCGCGCAGGTCACCGCCACCGAAATCGCCCACATTGGCGCGCGTGAACGCCTCACCCTGGCCGTAGCTGCCGCGCGGGTTCGGCAGGAACAGCGCGTAGCCGTGATCCAGCAGAGCGCGGTTGTAGCCCGGGCCCAGAAAGGTCGGCGTCTGGGCCCAGGCCGGGCCACCATGCGCCACCGTGATCATCGGCAGCTTCTCGCCCGGCGGCGCGGCGGTTGGAAGCAGCAGCCATCCCTGTTCGGCCAGCCCGTCATTGGTCCAGTGGACATCGATCGCGTGCACCGGCGGGGTTGTCCCCTCGTTGGCGTGGGTCAGCGGATGCCAGGCACCGGCCGCACCCACCACGATCTCGGGCGCCACTGTGAAGGATTGCTGGATGGTCGCCGTGGTTGGCACCGCGCATCTGAACGAAACGGCGCCGTCACCTGCCGCAATCGTGGACTGCCCGCTCCAGAGCACATGAGCGGATCCGGTGGCCGGGTCCAATTCGGCCAGTTCGGTGTGTGCACCGGCGACGAGTCCGGCGATCAGGCGCCCCGGTGCGCAGGCCCAGTTCAGCGATGTGACGGTGGCCTTGAGATCTGGCGCCACCGCTGTCGGGAGGCCGCCGGCCAGGGGCACCACGAAGGCATCGCCGCCGGGCGCGTTGAAATCGCTCATGAGGCCACCGATGAACGACACGCTCGCACCATCGGAGGAAACCTTGGGGTTCGATAGCTGCTGGCGCCGGTCGGTGGGCGCGTAGAGCAGGCGGGCGGCGGCGGATTTTGCTTCGAACGCATAGAGCCTGGCGCTCCACCAATGCGCGTTCCCGTCGCCGGTGGCGGCGGTTCCCACGAAGCCGCCGGCGGGCAGCACATCGTATTCATACACGAACAGCTCAGGCGGCGAGGCCCAGCGCAGGCCGCCATCTGCAACGATTCCAATGCGCTGGGGCCGCAAATCAACCCCGATCTCGCCAGTCCCACCGCCACCAGCGGCGGCCGCGCCTACCTCCTGGTTCGCATCCGCGATCGCGAGCGCCGAAAGTTGGCCGTCCGAGGCGTAGTGTAGGGCGATGATTGTGCCGCCAAACCCTGCGACCTCCGCGAGCTCGCTCCCGTCCAGTGCCACGGTATAGATCGAGCGCGCGTGGGTTCCGGGGTTGCGCAACGGGAACGCCAGATGCGTGCCATCCGGCGACCACGTGGGTCCGCCAGGGGCACATTCGGGCAGCACGCCGCATGGCATCGCGACCGTGACGGCCTGGCCGTTTGCCGTGTCGCGAATGACCAGCGAGCGCACCGTTTCTCCGCCCGGTCCCAAGGCATCGGTTTCAAGCGAGGCGGTGTGGCCGCCATCCGGCGAAATCGCCACTGTGAGGAAGTCGCGGGCGCGTGCCGTCCCCGGGGACAGCAGCGCGACCGCGACGAAAAACCCCGCAATCCTGCTATATTTCCAACGCCGAGAAACGGGCATTTCCGGCCTGCACGCCGATCGTCCCGCCAACATTGTTATACCGTATAATAATCGATCAGACCGTCTGGATCACTTCGAAGCCTTCGAACTCGGGATGGCCGACGTACAGCGGGGCGCTGCCGCTCCCCGCGCTGCCGGCGTTGCGATGCGCCGCGCGGAACGCCTCCGATTTGGTCCACCCCTCGAACGCCGCGAAGTCGGACCAGACCGTGTGGCTGGAATACAGCACGTGATCGTCCCGGCGTGGCCCGCGCAGCAGGTGAAATTCCACGAAGCCCGGAACGTCCGTCAAATGCGTGTCGCGGCTGGTCCAGACGTGCTCGAAATCGGTCTCGGACCCAAAGGCGACCTTGAAGCGGTTCATGGCGATGTACACGCGGTGATTCCTCTCGCTTTATTGCTTGTTTAGCATGGGGATATCGCCAGCGGCCGCAAGCGCTGCCGCCAGCTTCACCTCATCGGCCAAATCGGCTTCGCGGTCGCGCGGTTCTCGGGGAAGATCGTCATCGGCACCCCGTTCTGCCACTGCGCAATCACCAGCGACGCGCCAACCCGGCGGCCCCGCTCGTCGAACTTTACCCGACCACCCGGAAAATACGCGGCCGCCTCGGTATCGTCCAGCGCGTGAAGCGCGGTATTGACCTTGTCACGGTCCGTGGAGCCCGCCGCCTCCACAGCCTCCTTCAAAATCCACATATGGGCATAGTTCGACAGGCTGTCCTGGGTGATCCAGGGCTCGCCGGTGCGCTGCTTGAAGTTGGCTTTGAGCGTCTCCATTCCCTTCATCCCCCAGGTGGCGGTGATGAACATCACGCCTTGCAGCATGTCGGGGCCAACCACGCGCAGCAGGTCGGGCGAGCCCATCGGGCCGCCATTGTTGATCGTCGGCAGCCGCCCCTTGCCCAGCCCGATCTCGTTCATCTTCTCCAGCGTGAGCTTGATGTCCGGCACCGAGGTCGGCAACAGCAGCAGCACGTCGGGCTTGGCGCTCCGCACGTGCTGCATCAGCGGGCCGGCATCGGCCAGCGGCGGCGTGAACGTCTCGTCCACCACGATCTCCATGCCGAGTTTCGCCGCCCCGCCCGCCCGGAGGCCACGCGTGAAGTTCACCGGAGACGCCGTGTTGTCCATCACGACGCCGAGCCGCTTGGGCTCCTTGCCCGTGGTGGCACGGGCCAGCGCGATCAGGGTTGGCAACGCCGCCGCCGCCTGCTCCTCGGCGGTCGGCGAGGTCTGATACACATACCGGAAGCCACGATTGGTGATGGCATCGGCATAGGACAGTGTCAGCCACGGCACGACAGCACGCTCGGTCACCTCCGTCACCGCGAGGGTGAACGAACTGACATACGCGCC
>JANXXW010000464.1 GCA_025350425.1 Rhodospirillales bacterium | reverse complement strand
GGTCACCAGGGCGCCGTTGCGGGTGACGCGGAGATCGGCCACGCGGGACTGGTAGTTCGGGCCGGGCGCGTCGTGCAGATCCGTGAGGGTGAAGACATAACCGGCGAGTTGCACGCTTTCGCCGGGCCGGGTCAGGGTGATGGACTGCTGGGCCAGCGACATGCCGGCGATCCCGGCGATGGTGACCCCCATGCCGGCATGGGCCAGCGTGGTGCCGAACGCGCCGCGCGGCATGGCGCCGAGCCGGGCGGCGCTGGCGCTGAGCGGGATGCGGAACAGGCGTATGCGCTCGATAATCTCGCCGAACGCGCCGAGGATGATCCAAGCGGCGGCGCCGAACGCCAGCGCGGGCAACGCCTGCATGCCGATCATGGCGAACAGTGCCACGGCCACCGCCGCAACGGCGGCCCACCACAGGCGGAGCACGGCGGCTCCGAGGGCGGCGCGTTTCCACGAGAGCGCCGGGCCAAGCGACATCGCGGCGAAGACCGGAATGGCGAGCGGCAACACTGTCGCGTTGAAGAACGGCGGCCCGACACTGAGCTTGGTGCCGAACAGCAGATCGGCGAATAGCGGATAGATGGTGCCGGTCATCACCACGGCGGCGATCGAACATAATAGTATGTTGTTCAATACCAGCGAGCCCTCACGCGAAACCGGGGCGAACAGTCCCGAGCTGGCCAGAGCGGGCGCCTTCAGGGCGAAAAGCAGCAGGGACCCGCCGATGACGAGTGCCAGCAGGGCCAG
This sequence comes from Rhodospirillales bacterium, assembly GCA_025350425.1. Lineage (GTDB taxonomy): Bacteria > Pseudomonadota > Alphaproteobacteria > Acetobacterales > Acetobacteraceae > JANXTF01. The sequence continues at coordinate 8,719 of JANXXW010000464.1, read as the reverse complement.
AATGAACACGCCGCGCGACGGGTCGGACGCGAAGGAATGCACCGAGTTGAGGATGCCGGAGCGCACCAGAAAGGTGCCGGACAGGCTGAGCGAGAAGGTGCCGATGGCCAGCAATATCGTCCAGGTCTTCAGCGCCTCGCGCTTTTCCACCACGATGGCGGAATGCAGCAGCGCCGTGCCGGTGAGCCATGGCAGCAACGACGCGTTCTCGACCGGGTCCCAGAACCAGAACCCGCCCCAGCCGAGTTCGTAGTACGACCACCAGGAGCCCAGCGCGATCCCGCCGGTCAGGCAGCACCACGCGGCCAGGGTCCATGGCCGCACCCAACGCCCCCAGGCGGCATCCACGCGGCCTTCCAACAAGGCGGCGATGGCGAAGGCGAATGGGATCGCGAAGCCGACATAGCCGATGTAGAGCAGCGGCGGGTGGAAGGCCAAGCCGGGGTCTTGCAGCAACGGGTTCATGTCGCGTCCGTCCAGCGGCGCGGGCAACAGGCGGGCGAACGGGTTGCTTTCGAGCAGGGCAAACAGCTCGAACCCGCAGGCGGACAGGCCGAGCACGCCGATGACACGGGCGCGCAACGAGGCGGGCAAGGCGCGGCCGAATAGGGCGACGGCGCCGCCGCACATGGACAAAATGAGGCACCACAACAGGATGGAGCCCTCGTGATTGCCCCAGGTGCCGGAGATTTTGTAGATCAGCGGCTTCAGTGTGTGGCTGTTCTCAGCCACGTTCAGCACCGAGAAATCGTCGGAGACCGCGGCCCATACCAGGGCAGCGAAGGCGGTGCCGAGCGCCACCAGCTGGCCGATCGCCAACGCTGGCGCTGCCTGCATCAGCCGCGCATCACGCCGCCAGGCGCCCCACAGCGGCAGGAAGGCCTGGGCGAAGGCGAACGCCACCGCCAGTGCCAGCGCGAAATGACCGAGTTCAGGGCTCATCCACCGGCTTCCTTGGCAGGGGTCAACATGTTCCATGTGGAGGCCGGTGGCGGTGGACCCGAGGCCGGGTTCCATCGGCCGGATTTCTTCAGCGCGTCCGCCACGTCCTTCGGCATGTAGGTCTCGTCGTGCTTGGCCAGCACCTCCTGCGCCCGGAATGTGCCGTCCCGCTCCAGGCTGCCGAGCGTCACCACGCCCTGGCCCTCGCGGAACAGGTCCGGCAGGATGCCGACATAGGTGACATCCACGGTGGCTCCCCCATCGGTGATGCGGAAACGGGCATCGGGCTTGTTGTTTTCCATGCCCCGCGTCAGGCTGCCGCTCTCGACCAGACCGCCGAGGCGAAACATGCGGCCCAGTCCGGGCGCCTTGGTGGCGATGTCCGACGGTGCCACGAAGAACACCAGCGTGTCGCGGAACGCCGAGAGCGTCAGCACCGTGGCCGAACCGAGCCCGAGCCCGCAGGCGAGCATTACCCAGAGACGGCGCTTCTTGCGTGTCATCGTGCCGCCCGCGGATCGATCGCCGCCAGCTTCTGGCGCGCGCGCGACAGGCGCATCGCGGCCGAGGTGGCGAACGCCACGGCCAGCACAGCGGTAAGGCCGTAAGACCCGACGATATATGCCAGGTGCGTCACCTTAAGCCCCCGCCGCCCGTGCCATCAGCAAACCCCGTATTCGCCGCTCCATCACCGCTGCCCGTAGCCTTGCTGTCACCAGGGCGAAAAAAGCAAATTGGAAACCAACCGCACATATTAACAGTGGCCACAGCATGCTCACGGCCATGGTCGGCGCGCCCATCAAAGTGATGGTGGCTGGCTGATGCAGCGTGTTCCACCAATCCACAGAGAATTTGATAATTGGGAGGTTCACCACGCCCACCAGGGCCAGGATGGCCCCGGCCCGATATCCGCGCACGGGATCGTCGAACGCCCGGACCAGCGCGATATGCCCGAGATACAGGAAGAACAGCACCAGCACCGAGGTCAGTCGCGCATCCCATACCCACCAGGCACCCCACATCGGCTTGCCCCACAGGCTGCCAGTGACGAGGCAAAGGCCGGTGAACCCCGCCCCGACCGGACCGATCTCCACCGCCGCGAGGTCGGCCAGCGGATGCCGCCATATCAAGGAAATGACCGAGCAGACCGCCAACGCCATGTAGCCGAACGATGCCAGCCACGCGGACGGCACATGCACGAACATGATCCGCACCGCGTCGCCCTGCTGCCAATCCGCCGGCGCGAACAACAACCCCCAGCCCAGGCCCACGACGCTGGCAACCAGGGCCACGCCTGTCAGCCACGGCTGCGCCCGGGCGGCGATGCGCAGGAAACGGCCCGGGTTGGCAAAGCGATGCAGCGAGCGCCCGCCGGACTGTGGAGGCGCGACAGCAGTGGATGCGACCATTTGGCTTACATAACCCCTCACGCAACATCTTTGAAGCGAGGACGCCTTACCTTAATGTCATTCTCTCCACTCCTGCGAGGATGCGCCTGACGATGGCCTATTGGCTGGTGAAGTCCGAACCCGATTCCTTCAGCTGGGACCAGCAAATGGAGCATGGCATCGAACCCTGGACCGGCGTCCGCAATCACTTGGCGAAGAACAACTTGAAGGCCATGCAGCTTGGCGACCAAGCGTTTTTCTACCACTCCAACATCGGCAAGGAAATCGTCGGCGTGGTTGAGGTGGCGCGTGAGGCTTACCCCGATCCCTCGGCCGAGACCGGCAACTGGGTGTGCGTCGACCTGAAGGCGCTGGGGCCGATGAAGCGCGCGGTCACGCTGGCCGAGATCAAGGCTGACCCCGGTTTCGCCGATTTCGCCCTGGTCCGGCTGTCGCGCCTGTCGGTAGCTCCGGTAACGCCGGAATACTGGAAGCGCATCTGCGAACTGGGCGGCTGGCGATAGCGGCTGAACCCAGCCTAGACTAACCACAAGTATATACTGTCCAGGATCAAAAAATATGAACGAGCTCATCGCCGTAAAACCCGAGATCGCGGCCCGGACCCGCTACACCGCCGACACCTACGCCGCCATGTGCGCCCGCGCGAAAGCCGATCCCACCGGGTTCTGGCTTGAGGAAGCTGAGCGCATCGTCTGGATCAAGCATCCCACCCAGGCGCTCACTGGCGACTTCACCGGGGATGTCCGGATCGAGTGGTTCCGCGACGGCACGCTGAACGCCTCCGCCAGCTGCCTCGACCGCCATCTCGCCACGCGCGGCGACCAGATCGCGATCATCTGGGAAGGCGACGACCCCAACGTAAGCCGGCACGTCACCTATCGCGAGTTGCACGGCGAGGTATGCCGCTTCGCCAACGTGCTGAAATCCCTTGGCGTGAAAAAAGGCGACCGGGTCACGATCTACCTGCCTATGGTGGTCGAGGCCGCCGTCGCCATGCTGGCCTGTGCCCGCATCGGCGCGGTCCATACCATCGTGTTTGGCGGCTTCTCCCCGGACAGCCTGGCCAACCGTATCCAGGACGCCGGCGCCAGCGTGCTCATCACCGCCGACGAGGGCCGCCGTGGGGGGCGCACCGTGGCGCTGAAGACCAACGCTGACCTCGCGCTCAAGACATGCCCTGGCATCACTGCCGTGGTCGTCGTGGCCGTCACGGGCGGCGCAGTGCCTATGCAGGAAGGTCGCGACCATTCCTACGAGGCACTGGTTGCCGCCGCCTCGCCCGATTGCGCGCCCGAGGAAATGGCCGCCGAGGACCCGCTGTTTATCCTGTACACCTCCGGCAGCACCGGAAAGCCGAAAGGCGCGCTACACACCACGGGCGGGTACATGGTCTGGGCCAGTTTCACGCATGAACTGGTATTCGACTACCAGCCGGGCGAAGTGTACTGGTGCACGGCCGATGTCGGCTGGGTCACTGGCCATACCTACATCGTGTATGGCCCGCTCGCGAACGGCGCCACCACGCTGATGTTCGAAGGCATCCCCACATACCCGGATTGCTCGCGCTTCTGGCAGGTGGTCGATAAGCATCAGGTCAATATCTTCTACACCGCTCCCACCGCCATCCGCAGTTTGATGCGCGATGGTGAAGGCCCGGTTCAGAAAACCAGCCGCAAGAGCCTCCGCGTGCTCGGCAGCGTGGGCGAGCCGATCAACCCCGAGGCGTGGCGCTGGTACTATCGCGTGGTCGGCGACGAGCGGTGCCCGATCGTGGACACGTGGTGGCAGACCGAAACGGGCGGAATCATGATCAGCCCGTTGCCCGGCGCGGTCGACCAAAAACCCGGTTCAGCCACGCTTCCCTTGCCAGGCGTCGCCCCGCTTCTGGTGGACGCGGAGGGCCGCGTGCTTGAGGGCGCCGCCGACGGCCTGCTGTGCATCGCCCACCCCTGGCCGGGCATTATGCGGACCGTGTTCGGCGACCACGAACGCTACATCCAGACCTATTTCTCCACCTTCAAGGGCCTGTATTTCACCGGCGACGGCGCTCGGCGCGACGAGGACGGCTATTACTGGATCACCGGCCGCGTCGACGACGTCATCAACGTCTCGGGCCACCGCATGGGCACCGCCGAAGTCGAAAGCGCGCTGGTGCTCCATCCGAAGGTCGCCGAAGCGGCCGTGGTCGGCTTCCCGCACGACATCAAGGGCCAGGGCATCTACGCCTACGTTACGTTGAAATCGGGCGAGGAGCCTACCGAGGCACTTCGCAAGGAGTTGGTCGCCTGGGTCCGCCGCGAAATCGGCCCCATCGCCAGCCCGGACGCGATCCAGTGGGCGCCCAGCCTGCCGAAAACCCGCAGCGGCAAAATCATGCGCCGCATCCTGCGCAAGATCGCCGCCAACGAAACCGACGGCCTTGGAGACACCTCCACGCTCGCCGACCCGTCCGTGGTGGACGAACTGGTGGAGAACCGCGTGCGGTAGCCAGTGTTGGGTAACCAGTGTTGGATTGGCATGTGGGTCAAAGGAGCCCCGCATGCCCATTCCGAACGGCGTCGTGGTGGCCGACCGGCAGAGGTGACTATGGCGCGCGGGTGCCCATCATGCCCGCGACCACGTCCTCGACGCCGGTGATGAGGATCTGCACACCGATGCACAGCAGCAGGAACGCGCTCATGCGGCCCACCACCTGCCGTCCGCTGGGTCCCAGCATGTTGGCGACGCGGTCGGCCGAGCGGTAGGCGATCCAGATCAGCGCCGATATCGCCACTGTCGCAGCCGTGGCGCCTCCGAAAAACTCCACCAGCCCCAGCCCGCTCGCCGGCCGCTCGGCACCCAGTGAGATTGCGACCGAGATAGTACCTGGTCCGGCGGTGAATGGCATGGTCAGCGGAAAGAACGCCATGTCCATCGCGGCCTGGCCGCTCGGCGTGGCCTGTGCGGTCTTGCGCTCCTCGTGCCGCTCTGGAGCCATCAGCATCTCCCACGACCGCAGCGCCACGACGAAGCCTCCGGCGATGCGCAACGCTCCCAGGGAGATGCCGAAGAAGTTGAGCACGTAGGCGCCGCCCCACAACGCGGTCACCATCGTTATCAGCGAGTAGAACGCCACGCGGCCGGACAGGCTGGCCCGTTCCTCGGCGGAAAAGCCGGACGTCGCCTCGTTGAAGATGAACGCGGCGCCGATCGGGTTGACGATGGAGAACAGGGCAGGAAAGGCGAGCAGGAAAGCGGCAACGGCAATCATCCGCTTGCCCCCAGTCTAGCTCACGAGCGCGGAAGTTCCTGTTCCACGAGGCTCGCCCATAGCGACGCCCCGATCGGCAGGATCTCGTCGTTGAAGTCGTACAGCGGGTGATGCACGGGGTTGCTGCCCTTCGCGCCGTTGGCCTGCCCGATCCGAACGAAGCAGCCCGGCACCTTCTGCGCCATGTAGCTGAAATCCTCACCACCCATGCCCGGCAGCTTCGAGCGGATCACGTGGCCCTCGCCGAGCAGCCTGGTGCCAGCGGCGGCGGCGCGTTCGGTGGCATCCGCGTCGTTGACCACCGGCGGGTAGCCGCGCTCATAGACCAGCCGGGCCGTCGCGCCATGCGCCTGCGCGGTCAGCGCGATCGTGTCGTGCATGATGCGCTCGATCTCGTCCTGAACCTCCGGCCGCAGCGTCCGCACCGTGCCGTTCAGCATCGCGACCTCGGGGATCACGTTGCTGACGTCGCCGGCGTGGAACTGGCAGATCGACAGTACGGCGCTGTCCAGCGGGTCGGTCCGTCGGCTGACCACCGTCTGCAATGCCAGCACGATATACGCGCCGACGACCACGGGATCGACGGTCTTGTGCGGCCGCGCCGCATGGCCGCCGCGTCCGTCGATATGCACGGTGAACGTATCCGCCGCCGCGCACACGCCGCCCGCCACTGCCGTCATCGTGCCGACCGGGAGCGTGCTGTCGTTATGCGCGCCGAACACGAGGTCGCAGGGGAACCGCTCGAACAGCCCTTCATCCACCATGATCTTGCCGCCGCCCGCGTTCTCCTCGGCCGGTTGGAAGATGAAATGCACGGTGCCGTCAAAATTCTTCGTCTCCGCCAGGTATTTCGCTGCCCCCAGCAGCATCGTGGTGTGTCCGTCATGCCCGCAGGCATGCATCACGCCCGGATTTTGGCTGACATGCGCGAACTTGTTGCCTTCCGCGATCGGCAGCGCATCCATGTCCGCGCGAATTCCAATGGCACGCTTCGACGTGCCATGGCGCAACGTGCCGACCAGGCCGGTGGTGGCCAGGCCCCGCGTGACCTCGATCCCCCAGCTCTCCAGCTTCTTCGCGACCACGTCGCTGGTGCGGGTTTCCAGCAGGCCGATTTCGGGATGGGCGTGCAGGTCGCGCCGCCATTCGGTGAGTTCGTCGGCGTTGGCGGCGATGCGATTGATGACGGGCATTGAAACTCGCTGTGGCGGATTGAGGCTCTTCACTGTCGCGCAAACCGATGCGGCGGGCAAATTGAGCCATGATCCAGCCACGAAAAAACCGACGAGGCAAAACCTGGCCGGTTCCCCGTCAGGCTATCGTGGAGCCGCGCCGTCGATCACTCGGGCGCCACTATCGGTTGCGCCGCCAATTCCGGCATTTTAACGGTCAGCCCGTCGAACGCGCTGCCTTCCTCAAACCAGCTTTTTGGCGCGGGTGCGCCCCATAACGTCTGCCGGCGCGGATCCTTGAGGTCCCAGCGGACCGGCACGAAATCCGGGTCCACCGTTAGATAGTCGCTGTTGAACAACTCGATCCGGTGACCGTCGGGGTCGCGCAGATAGAGGAAGAACGCGTTGGAGATCCCGTGCCGCCCCGGCCCACGCTCAAGGCTGGCGAGCCAGCCCGTGGTGGCCAGCACGTCGCAGACATGGATGATGTCGGTGATCGAACTTACCCACACGCCGATATGGTGCAATCGGGGGCCGCGTCCGTTGGTGAACGCCAGGTCGTGCGTGTTGCCCTTGCGCTGCATCCACACCGCCCAGAGCTGGTCGGTATCCTCGGTCGCTGTGTACTCGGAGGTGCGAAAACCGAGCGAGGCATAGAAATCGTGGCTCGCCTGCACGTTCGTGGTGAAGCAGTTGATGTGGTCGATGCGCTGCGGATGCGTGCCCCGATATTCGCCATAGAATTGCAGCCGGCGTTCGGTTTGTTCCATCGTCGCGTAGAATTCGAGCGGCATGCCAAGTGGATCGACCGCGTGCAGCGTACGGCCCTGGTGCGGCACTTCAGCCCAGTCGCAGGGCAATTCGCGTTGCGCGAACCAATGCGCGGCGCGGTCGAGATCCTCGTCGTCATACACCTTGAAGCCGAGGCGGCGGATGATCGGCATATCCGTGCGGCGCAGCACCACGCAATGATGGTTGCGCTCCTCCAGCCCGCGCAAATACAGCGCGTCGCCAGTCTGCTCGGTGGCGATAAAGCCGAGAGCGTCAACCCAGTAATCCCGGCTGCGCGCGAGGTCGGTCACGCCATATTCGATATGGCTGGCGCGGATGATGGAGAACGGCGGATGGCGCGGCGCCGTGCGGATCGGCATGTCAGGTCCCCGCGCGGGCACGCATCAGCGTGTGCAGGTTGTTTTGCTTCATCGACCCCACCGGGTCGATCTGCGCCACCTCCAGCGAGATCGCCAGCGGCGTCGTCTCGAACACCGGGGCGAGGAACGCCGTCGCTGCCGTGAACACATCCTCCGCGAACCGCGCCCGCGTGGCGTCGTCCCGCCCTGCGCCCACCCGGCACCGGATCGCCACGAACGCGTTCGTGGCGTCGCCGTCCGCGATCACATACTGCTCGCGCCGTTCCGCCCGGGTTCGCAGCCCGCCGATCTCCACCATGCCGGTCGCGAGCGCCGCGCGATGCACCACGCCAAGCAACGCGGGGATATCCAACGCACTATCGAGGTTGCCCGAATACTCGACCGTGATGTGCGGCATTCTAGCCCCCCAGGATGGCCACCCCAGGAAGAGTCTTGCCTTCCAGCCACTCCAGGAATGCGCCCCCGGCGGTCGATACGTAGGTCAGCTCGTCCACGACGCCGGCATGACGGATCGCAGAGACCGTGTCGCCGCCGCCCGCGACGCTCCGCAGCCAGCCCTGTTTCGTGCCGATCGCCACGGCGCGGGCCAACTCGATGGTGGCCACGTCGAACGGCGGCGTCTCAAAGGCGCCGAGAGGGCCATTCCAGACCACCGTCTTCATGCGCGCCAAGCGCTCCACCAGCATGGAGACTGTCGCGGGACCGACATCGAGGATCATCGAATCCTCCGCTACCATATCGATCGCTACCGCCGTGGTGTGCGGGTTGGGCTTGAGCTCGGTCGCCGTCACCGCG
>JANXXW010000454.1 GCA_025350425.1 Rhodospirillales bacterium | reverse complement strand
TGTTGCCGGTGATGATGTTGGGAAGAAAGGGGACATGTTGCGTCGCCGCGAGCACGATTAGCGCGCTGCCGACGCATATGACGGCGATCATTCCCCACATCGTGCGGCTTACCCGCCCCGGGTGCGTCATGGCGCCGCGGTGCCGGCCGCCCTCGATGATGGCAAAAGGTAGCGCGAACAGCGGGGGGCCAATATGCCAGAAAACCCGAAGCCAACTCAGGGCGGAGGAGCCGTTTCCGGCCATGTCGCCGAACGCGAAGATTTCAGGAAGGCACGCGAGTTGGGCCAGCACGGCAATCGTCGTGTAGAGACTGCCTGCCGCGAGAAAAAGCACGGAAACCGTGCGCGTGCTGCGGTATTGGGTCAGGAACAGTGTCGTGGTCAGGCCATAGAGCATTGCCAAGCCGCTCTGGCTCATGACAGAAAATCCCGGCATGCGGATTGTTGTGCGCGTGGCGATCGGCAGCATTGCGATCGTGACGACGGCAAACACCACGCAAACGATGAGGGCGAAGCGATACTGACTCCGACCGGCCTTGGCCGTCGCTAACGTGTCGACCACGAAATTAGCCGAAGGTTTTGCGACCTCGCGCCGCTGCGGCTTTCTCGGAAGCGAAGTACCGGAAGGGAGTATGTGGGCCACATTGATGCGCGACATAGACCCTCCACTACACCACATCAAATTGCACAACCGTAACTACGGACATTGGCAAAAAAAAGCAATGGACCTACAGTTCGAGCGCAGAAACCGCTCGCTCAGGGATTATTTTTTTGTAACGTTCTAGTTAAGCAATGTATCCTGATTTCTTCCGTGCTTACGCTGATGAAATACGTGGTTTCTTGCGAATATTGAGTATGATAGTAGACACTCTAGAAAATGCGGATCAAGCGCATTTTTAGCCTTCGGCCGAAACGAAATCTATTTAAGTGCGCAATATATATGCAAATTAATAAACCATCAAACATCAGGCTTAAATATTTTCGAATAATATACCTACCCGATATCGGTTAATCCGGCTTTGTTATTGATAAGTTTATTGTACTTTCAAGTTTGGTAAGGTGCGTCTGCCTTATCGATCCTTCGTGACGGACCTCGCTGCCTGGTCGTGCCGGGACTGATTTCACTCCGCCGCCTCCGCGAATTCGCCCGATTGGCGCGCCCAAAGCCGTGCGTAGGCCCCGCCCGCTTTGAGCAACGCGGCATGGCTGCCCTGCTCGACCATGCGGCCGTGCTCCATCACCACCAATCGGCCCATGCGCGCGATGGTGGACAGGCGGTGCGCGATGGCGATGCGCTGGCCGCCGGAGAGCTTCACGCCACGTTCGCCGACATGGGCATCAAGGCCGGTGCGACCGTTCCAGTCCTCCAGCGTGCTGATGAAGTCGAACGCCTCTGCCTGGCGCGCGGCCTCGATCACCTCGGCTTCCGGCGCCTCGGGGCGGCCGTAATGGATATCGTCCCAAAGCCAGTCTCAACCAAGGTCCAGTTCTGCCGCAGGCAGGCACGGGTCGAACTTCCTAATGCTCACTTCAATATGATTCATGTGTTGCGCAGTGCGGTCTAGAACGATGCTCGCTAGCTGTTCGGAGTGAAAGCCGTGCTGCTGCGAGGAACGATGCGACAGCCCAAGATCTCTCCAGTGACCCCCAAGTTCGGGGCCATCGCTGGACGCGGCCGGGTTCAACGTCGGCTTGCTGCGATCATGGGACTGGACGTGAGCGGCTACAGCCGGATGATGGCACGCGACGACGAGGACACGCACCAGCGCGTCGGCCAGGGACTTGAGCGCGTGGTCCGTCATATCAGGAAAGCCCAAGGCAGCCTGTTCTCGTTCTCCGGGGACGGCCTGATGGCGGAGTTCCCGAGTGCGGTGACGGCGGTGCGGTGCGCGTTGCGGGTGCAGGCAGACGCGGCCGAACGCAACGCGACGTTGTCGGTGGATCAGCGCATCCAGTATCGCATCGGCTTGAACTCTGGCGAGATCGTGATTCAAGCTGGCCGTCCCGGAGGGCACGCGGTCAACATCGCCGCCCGGCTGGAGCAGATGAGCGAGCCAGGCGCCGTGTGCCTGTCCAGGCCGGTCTATGATCAGGTCAGCAGCGTAGTGCCAGGCGATTACCGCTGCATCGGCGATCAGGTGCTCAAGAACATCCCCGAACCCGTGACGGCCTACGTGCTGACCCCGCCTTCGCCAGATATCCGGCAGGGGGAATACCGCCCTTCTCTGGCGGTGATACCATTTCGGACACTGCAACCCGACCAGGATGGAGCCTACTTCGCGGCAGGAATGGTTGACGACATCGTGCATACCCTGGCCGGGCTGCGCGACTTGGTGGTGATCGCGCGCAACTCCACGACGGGGTTTACCGGGCCGGAACTGGACCCAGTGCGGGCGGGCAAGAAGCTTCACGTACGATATCTCCTGCACGGCAGCGTGCGCCGCGCCGGAAACCGCCTTCGTATCTCCGCGGAATTATGCGAGACGGAAGTCGGCTTGGTGCTCTGGTCGGAGCGGTTCGAAGGCGCGGGCGACGATTTATTCGCGTTACAGGACCAGATCGCGATCCGTGTCGCGGGAACCATCGCGCCCCAAATACGCGAGCGGGAACTGCGTGCGGCGATGCGCAAATACCCCACAAACATGACGGCATACGATCTCGTGTTGCAGGCGATGGCTCTGTTCTATCAGATGCGGCGCGACAGCTTCGACCGCGTCTACGAATTGCTTCAAGCGGCTATCGCGCACGATCCGAGCTACGCGCCGGCTTGGTCGAATTGCAGCTACTGGCATTTGGTCCGCATCGGCCAGGGGTGGTCCCCAGACGAGGCTATCGACACGCAGGCCGCTGCTCGCGCCGCGTCGGCCGCTTTGGACCGCGACGCCAATGACGCGCAGGCGCTGGCAATCCACGGACATATGCAGTCATACCTGTTTAAGGACTATGATCGCGCGGTGGGTTTGCTCGACCGCGCGACGGTCATCGGGCCGAATTGCGCCCTGGCGTGGTGCTTGGCCAGCTTGACATCCGGCTATCTCGGAGACGGTGTGGCCGCCGTCCAGCGCGCTGAGCATGCGCTTCGGTTGTCGCCGATGGCACCGGACCTTTACTGGTACGAGACCGTGCTGGCGCAGGCCTACTACATCAATGGCCGTTACACTGAGGCCGTGCTGACCGGCCGCCGAGCATTCGACAGCAAGATCGATTTTATTGCGGCGCTTCGGCTGCTCACCGCCAGCCTAGTGGCGGCTGGTAACCTACCGCAGGCCCGGCTAGTCGCGCAGCGCCTGATCACGATTGATCCAGAGTTCCGGCTGGGAGTTTTTAAGTTACGTACGCCACTACTTGGTGAAATCCGTGACACTTTAATCGAGCGATTAAGAATTGCGGGACTGCCAAACTAAGACGTTTCAAAGCATGATTTCGTAATGCTAAGGGGACCAACAAGGTGGTAAGCAACGTTAGTAATGTAAGCAACGTAAGTAATTCCAGCAACGCTGGTTCCGCCAGCGGTGGTTACTTCCTCCCCGACCGGGTGGATTTGCCGTTCAGCACCGAACCCGACCCGACCGGCGTCGGTCTCCCCAGGGAGATCGGCACGTTACGCGTCAACCGCGCGGCCAACGGCTTCCCCGATGCTAACTGGGCCGCGGAATGGCGCGCCTGGCACGTGCTGGCAGATTTCGTCACGATCCCGACCGTTGCCGCCACCCCGGCGAGCATGTCGGGCTGGGCTACCGGCATCGCGTTGCCAGACCCTGCGGCGCCGGCGGTCCCAGTTGCAACCGAACTCAACGCCCTCGTGACGGCCGCGCAGACCGAGCGGCTCGACGCCATGGGCGAGATCATGGCGCAGAACGAAGGCTTCCTGGAATTCTTCACCGGCCTGCTGACGATGACGCCCGCATCCCATCCGGCGACCTGGCGATTGATGAACGCTGCGGTCCTGGTCGGGCTGTACGCGGCAATGCAGTTCAAGCTGAAGTTCAACCGGCCACGCCCGTCGCAACTGGCTCCCGCGCTGCTGCCGCCGGTCCCGGTACCGGGCCATGCCTCCTACCCCAGCGGTCATTCCACCCAAGCCCATCTGGTCGCGAAATGTCTGATCGACGTGGTGTTGCCGGTGCCGGCCGGCTCGGACATCGGTGTCATGGAAGCGAACCTGACCGCGCTGGCCGGCCGGATCGCGCGCAACCGCGAACTCGCCGGGCTGCACTACCAGTCGGATTCGGATGCTGGCAAAATCCTGGCAACTGGGCTGTTCACGGCGCTGACCACGAAGATGCCGCTGACAGTGACGGCCACAGGAGCCGAGGCGACCGCGACTGATCCGGGGACCCAGAGCAAGTACCGGGTGATGCGTGACCTCGCCCGGAAGGAGTGGTCCTGACCATGAGCGAAGCATCCGTTGGCAGAGCATCTCCGGACCGGGAGACGTTTCTGAAGGACCTGAACGAAGCCACTCAGTTTATTAGGCCGGTGCAGCTTATCGACTGGCTGACCGAGGGGAACGGGACGCTGGTCAATCTCGGCCTGCCGGCGCGGCCTGACCAGGAAACCGAGCCGCTGGCTTGGGCACTATGGCACGAGTTCTTCACCCCCGAGTTAGAACTCATAAAAGGCGGGTTCACTTTCTCCGCCATCGCGACGGAGTTCCGCCACTATCGAGAGACGGTGGTGCCTTACGCCAGCCGTGACGAGACAAGCTCGAACTGGTCTGGCGCCTACGTCATGCCCGATCGTGGCCGGCGTTTCAAAGAGATCTACGGCATTTGGAAAGTGCCGGCGGTAACGCCGCCGGCTCAGGGGCCGGTGTCACCTTCAGACACGTATCATAGCTCGATCTTCATCGGCCTGGACGGCCAGCGACGTAACGCCGCCGACTCGCTGCCGCAGATTGGCACTCGCCAGGACATCGACGCGACCGGAACCCATTACGAAACCTGGTGGGAGTGGTTCGCGCGCGGCCAGGGCAATTGGCCGACGCAGACGCCGTTGCAGGTCGCGGCCGGCCAATCGGTCATGTGCTGGCTCACCGTCATCAGCCCGGTCAAGATCCGCTTCATGATGCGGAACCTCGATACGCCGTTCGGCCTGGTGTTCACGCATTCCGCGGTCTCGCCGATCAGTCCTATGGAAATCCCGGGAGTGACCGCCGAGTGGGTGATGGAGCGTCCGACAGGGAAGACCGGCGACATGGAAAGATTGCCGGAATACGACGACTTTTCGTTTCGTCAATGCATCGCCGTGGCTGATGGCCAAACTACCGGCCGGAAGTACCACGACCTCACCGCGGCGCGCTTGATCCGCATGATCGAGCGGCGCTACCCGCCATCGCGTGGCACGTTGATTTCGCTACCGGCGCGCATTCTCAGGAAGCCGTTCGTCGAAAAGACGTCGTTCAAGATGAGCTACCGTTCCGGGACGTAGGGGGGGCGCGGATGGCGAACAGCACCGCGTCCTGGATCGCCCAGGCAAGCGCTGCGCCCGCGTTCGGGGGATTGGCGCCGGACGACCTTGCCCGGCTTCTCGCGCCGGCCACAACCCTGCAACTCCCCCGGGCCCGAGCAGTATTCACGCGCGGCGAGCCGGCCAGCAGCGTGTACCTGGTGCTGTCCGGCACTGTGTGCATCAGTACGCTGGCAGTGTCGGGCAAGCGGATCACGGTCGAGATATTCCAGTGCTACGATCTTTTCGGGGAGATCGCGGCGATTGATGGCGGCGTGCGGACGGCCGACGCGACCGCCATGGAACCGGTCCAGCTTCTCGGGATGCCCGCCACCACCTTCCGGAGCGTACTGGCGGATTCGGCCCCGCTGGCAAATGCACTGCTGCGTCTGGCCACGGCACGGCTGCGGCACACCTATGCGCTGCTTGAGGATGCCAGCCTGCGGAGTGTTGAGCTCAGGCTCGCCAAGCAGGTCCTGTATCTCCTTAAGCTGGGCACCATCGGCGAGGTGCGGGTACGGCTGCAAGCGCGAATGCATCAGGACGAGTTAGCCGATCTGCTCGGCATCACGACACGGAGCGTAATAAACGTGCTCAACAAATGGCGCGCGGAAGCGCTGGTGAGTTTCGATGGCCGCATGGCCCAATTGACCATCCTCGACATGGGCCGTTTCCGCGAACTGGCCCAGCAGTGAGGCGGGCAGGGGAGCGGCGACACCGGAGTGCCGCCGCTCCCCTGACCTAGAAGCCCATCCTCTCGGGAACGTCCCGCTCATTTGCGGAGAGCCGGGACCATGCCGGAGGCCCCGGCTGGACGACAACGCTCGCGATCACGGCAACCATGAGAGCCGCGATAGCTACGATTGCGGTTGCGATCATCGACCTTCTCCTGATGGCCCGTACGCACGGGCGAGTTCCAGGCCGGGCGTCCAGCAACTCATGCCCAGCCTGATAACGCGGACCATGGACGAGGAGCACGCCTTCGGCTCTGAACGGCTTCAGAGGATGGGATGCCGGCAGGGCTTGGCGGGACTCTGAATCGGTTCAGATCGCCGTTTGAGGCGGGCATCCATGGTGCGCGGGACGAACGGCGTTTCCTGCGAACCGCCCGTCGTCTTGGACCACGATGGAGACGGACATGAATCGCTTGTTTATCGCATCGACCTTTTTGCTGGCCGCTGCCGCCCTGCCGGTCGCGCTTGAGACACCCAAAATGCGGACCGGGAACACGATTTCGACGGATCCGACCTTATACGTCAAAGGTGAAAGTAACGGGTTGGGTACCAAGAACTTCGCCGAAGGTGAAAGCAACGGGTTCGGCACCAAGAATTTCGCTGAGGGTGAAAGCAACGGGTTGGGTACCAAGAATTTCGCCGAGGGTGAAAGCAACGGGTTCGGCACCAAGAACTTCGCCATGGCTGGCGTCGAGGAAGCAGTGTTTCGCTTCGGGCCGTTGATGCCCCAGCAATGGCTTGGCTAGGAGGTTCACCGTAGTCGCATTTCCCTCTCCTTTACGGGAGAGGGGAATAGAATCCAGCGATACTGAAGCCCTACTCCGCCGCCTCCGCGAACCCGCCCGATTGGCTCGCCCAAAGCCGCGCATAGGCCCCGCCCGCTTTGAGCAACGCGGCATGGCTGCCTTGCTCGACGATGCGACCGTGCTCCATCACCACCAATCGGTCCATGCGCGCGATGGTGGACAGGCGGTGCGCGATGGCGATCACGGTGCGGCCACGCATCAGCCGTTCCAACTGGTTCTGGATCGCCGCCTCCACTTCGGAGTCCAGCGCGGAAGTCGCTTCGTCCAGCACCAGGATGGGCGCGTTCTTGAGGATGACGCGGGCGATGGCGATGCGCTGGCGCTGTCCGCCGGAGAGCTTCACGCCACGTTCGCCGACATGGGCATCAAAGCCGGTGCGGCCGTTCCAGTCCTCCAGCGTGCTGATGAAGTCGAACGCCTCTGCCTGGCGCGCGGCGTCGATCACCTCGGATTCCGGCGCCTCGGGGCGACCGTAACGGATGTTCTCGCGGATGGAACGGTGCAGCAGGGAGGTGTCCTGCGTGACCATGGCGATCTGGCCGCGCAGGCTTTCCTGTGTCACGTCGCAAAGGTCCTGGCCGTCGATCACGATGCGGCCGGCCTCGGGCTTGTAGAAAGACAGAAGCAGGTTCACCAGCGTGCTCTTGCCGGCGCCGGAATGCCCGACCAGACCGACGCGCTCGCCTGGCGCGATCGACAGGTCGAGATCGTGCAGTACGCCGCGCGCGGTGCCGTAGCCGAAGCGCACCCCCTCAAAGCGGATCTCGCCCCGGCTTACCACGAGGTCGGTGGCGTGGTCGGCATCGGGCATCTGTCGCGCGACGGCGATGGATTTCATGCCGTCCTGCACGACGCCGACGTTCTCGAAGATGCCGGTCACGTTGTCCGACACCCAGCCGGCGATGTTGGAAATCTGCCAGGCAAGCGGCAAGGCGGTGGCGACCATGCCGACCGGGATGCGGCCGAGTGTCCACAGCCAGACCGCCATGCCGCCGGTAGCAACCACCATGAGCGCGTTCAGCACCGTCAGCGTGGTGATGAAAGTGGTGATCGTGCGAAGCTGGCGATGGTAGGCGCTTGTATGATCGTCCACGCCATCGCGCACGAAGGCGTCCTCGTCCCGCGCGCGGGCAAACAACTTCACCGTAAGGATGTTGGTGTAGCTGTCCACGATCTTGCCGGTGAGCGCCGAGCGGACCTCCGACATCGCGCGGGAGCGGTCGCGCATCCGGGGCACGAAGTAGCGCAGCAGCGCGATGTAACCGACGAACCAAAGCAGCATCGGCAGCGCGAGATTTATGTCAGCGCTGGCCAGCACGACGGACGCGCTGGTGCCGTAGACAATGATGTACCACACGGCGTTCGTGCCCTGCACGATGCTCTCGCGCAGGGCCGGCCCGGTCTGCATCACGCGGTTGGCGATGCGGCCGGCGAAATCGTTCTGGAAGAACGTCCAGCTTTGCCGCACGACGTGCCAATGGCTTTGCCAGCGCACGAGGTTGGTGAGGCCGGGCGCGATCGCCTGATTGGTGACGAGGAAGCGCATCAGCAACGCGGCTGGGCGCAATACCAGAAACGCGAATGCCATCGCGAGCAGTTGCGGCCAGGCATCTGGGATGAGGTTTTCGGGTGGCGTGGTGGCGACCAGCGTCACCAGCCGGCCGATGAACAGCGGCACGGCGGTATCGAGCAGGGCCACCACCAGGCCGATGCAGAACAATGAGATCACCAAGCCACGCGCCTGGCGCACGAAGTGCCAGTAGAAAAGCATCAGGCCACGCCCGTCGGCAGCGATCGGGGGGGTCGCATTCGGCGGAAGCTCGGTGGGGCGGAGGCGGCGTTCGAACCAATGGAACATCGCGGCGTGAGTGAACCTGCCTGCCGGATGCGTCAACCGCGCCGCTTTGGGTTGGCGGCGCGGTCGCGTTCAACTGTTCAGTATGGGCGGTAGGGATAGGGGTAGGGGTAGGGTTGGGCGTAGGGATACGGGTATGGCGCCGCATAGGCCGGCGGATATGGTGCCGCGTATACCCGCTCGTACGGGACCACGACGGGATAGGCCGCGAAGCCGATCGGCTGGGCTTGGACCGTGTTGTGGCTGGCATACATGCACTGGGTGTAGACGATGTCGAAACGCTGCTGGAGCGTGTAGTTGGCGGTGGCGCTGCTGCTGCCGGCGTAGCTGCCGCCAATGCCCAGGCCAGCCGTAGCTCCTACCGCGGCGCCCGCTCCGGGGTTGCCGAAGGCCGAGCCGATCAGGGCGCCGCCCGCGGCCCCCAACGCTGTGCCCAGCACAGTACCCCCAATCGCGCGATTATTGGCGGCTTCGGCCTGGCCCGCGGTCGCCTGCTCGGCGGTGGCGCGGCAGTTGTAATCCTCGGACTGAAACTGCGCGTAGGGTTTGCCCGGCGTGGGCAGCGCTAGCACGGTGGGCGCGGTAGGGGCGGCCACACAGGCGCCCAGCGCGAGCGTGACCGCAATGGCGGTGACGGACCTGGTCTTGGACATCTCGACATCCTCCATTATGCGTCAGTGCCAACGCCCAACGACGTTGACCCATTACCGGGTGACATTTAGGCTGCATTTGTCAAGGTAGTAGGAGCGAAATGGCGGATACCGGGACGGCCGATCATTTCGCCCGCGCTAACCTTCCTCCGCGTGAGATGTGGCCCGACTTTCTGCTGAACCGGCCCGAATTCCAGTATCCCGTCCGGCTCAATGCAGTTTCGATCCTGCTGGACCGCTGGGTGGCGGAGGGACATGCGGACCGGCCCTGCCTGATCGGCAGCGATCACAACTTCAGCTATGGCGGCCTTGCGGAGGCGGTGAACCGGATCGCCAACGTGTTGGTGGAACGTCTGGGCCTGATCCCGGGTGGGCGGGTGCTTTTGCGCTCGGCCAACAACCCCATTATGGCGGCGTGCTACCTGGCGGTGCTGAAGGCGGGCGGCATCGTGGTCGCGACCATGCCGCTGCTGCGGGCGCGGGAGTTGCTCCATCCGATCGAGAAGGCACGCATCCCACTCGCGCTGTGCGACGCCCGGCTGGCGGACGAGATGGTGAGCGCTCAGGCATTCTCGCCGGCCCTGACGCGGATCGTTATGTTCAATGACAGTTCCGAAAGCGGACTTGAGGCGATGATGGCGGGCGCCTCCCCGGAGTTCGCCGCGTGCGACACCGCTGCCGAGGATGTGTGCCTGATCGCCTTCACGTCGGGCACCACCGGCGTCCCGAAAGGTACGATGCATACGCATCGGGACGTGATGGCGACCTGCGACAGCTACGCGCGGCATGTTTTGCGGCCTGGACCGCACGACCGGTTCATCGGGTCACCCCCGTTGGCCTTCACATTCGGCCTCGGGGGCATGCTACTTTTTCCACTTTATGGCGGTTCCTCGACCGTTCTGCTCGAAAAACCCGGCCCTGAGGAGCTACTTTCGGGCATCGAAAAGCATCGTGCGACCATCTGCATCACCGCACCGACCGCCTATCGCGCCATGCTCAGCAAGCTCGCAGACCATGATCTGTCCAGCCTACGTAAATGCGTGTCCGCCGGCGAAACCCTGCCAAGCGCCATTTTCGAGGCCTGGGAACAGGTCACTGGCATCCGCATCATGGACGGCATCGGCTCGACCGAGATGTTGCACATCTTCATCGGTGACCGCGCCGAGGATGCGCGCGCCGGAAGCACCGGACGTCCGGTTCCGGGCTACGAGGCGCGGGTTGTCGATGCCGAAGGCCGCGAGGTTCCGGACGGCACGATGGGACGGCTCGCGGTGCGCGGTCCGACGGGGTGCCGCTATCTCGCCGATGAACGCCAGGCCGTGTATGTGCAGAACGGCTGGAACCTGACCGGCGACACGTATTTGCGCGATGCGGACGGTTACTTCTGGTACCAGGCCCGCTCGGACGACATGATTGTGAGCGGCGGCTACAACATTGCCGGCCCCGAGGTGGAAAGCGTATTGCTGCTGCATCCCGCCGTAGCCGAATGCGCCGTGATCGGCACGCCCGACGAGGCGCGCGGCATGTTGGTGACGGCCTTGATCGTGTTGCAGCCAGGACTTGTTGGAGATGCAGCGATGACGAAGATGTTGCAGGCCTTCGTCAAGGCCGAGATGGCGCCCTACAAATATCCTCGTGCGATCGAATACGTCGATACCCTGCCACGCACCGAAACAG
The DNA here is from genome assembly GCA_025350425.1 of Rhodospirillales bacterium. Taxonomy (GTDB): domain Bacteria; phylum Pseudomonadota; class Alphaproteobacteria; order Acetobacterales; family Acetobacteraceae; genus JANXTF01. Next base: position 3,073 of record JANXXW010000454.1, on the reverse strand, counting down.
GCAAGCTGCAGCGTTTCAAGCTGCGCCGGGCAACCCTGCCGCAGCCGTAACCAGGGCGTGCCGCTTTGGCTTGGCTTTGAGCTTCAACTCCCGCAACTCCGCCTGATCCTGCTGCGCAACCCGGAAAAGTTGCGAGCGACCGGGCTCGTATTGCGGTGGGCCGGATAATAGCGAGACCCCATACTGAGCGGCCGCGTGCAACGTGAAATACGGGTCGGTTAAATGAGGGCGCCCCAACGCCACCAAGTCAGCACGCCCGGCAGCCAAAATTGAATTCACCTGATCCGCATTGGTGATATTCCCGACGCACATGGTCGCCATTCCACCGTCGTTGCGGATCTGGTCGGAGAACGGTGTCTGGTACATGCGCCCGTAGATCGGTCGCGCTTCCGGCACCGTCTGGCCCGACGAGACGTCGATGAGGTCACACCCAGCGTGCCGAAACGCCCGTGATATTTCCAGTGCGTCGTCGCCGGTGATGCCGCCTTCCATCCAGTCAGTGGCCGAAATCCGCACCGACATCGGCTTGCCCGGTGGCCATGCCGCTCGCATCGCCTCGAACACCTCCAGCGGAAAGCGCAACCGGTTGTCGAGGCTGCCGCCATATTCGTCCGTGCGCCGGTTGGTGAGCGGGGAGACGAACGAGGCCAGCAGGTAGCCGTGCGCGCAATGCATCTCGATCATGTCGAAGCCAGCGCGATCCGCCCGGATCGTCGCCGCCACGAAATCATTCGTCACCTGCCACATGTCCGCCCGCGTCATCTCGCGCGGCACCTGGCTATCGGCGTAGTAAGGGATCGGCGAAGGTGCCACGATGGGCCACGCCCCGCTGTCCAGCGGACGGTCCATCCCGTCCCACATCAGCTTGGTTGCACCCTTACGGCCCGCGTGGCCCAACTGCATGCAGATGCGTCCCCGACTGCGCCCATGCACGAAGCCGACGACGCGCTTCCATGCCGCTTCCTGCTCATTGTTGTAGATGCCGGCACAACCCGGGCTGATCCGGGCATCTGCGGTCACATCCGTCATTTCCGTGAAGATCAACCCGGCGCCACCGACGGCGCGGGAGCCGTAATGCACCATGTGCCAATCGCCAGGCACGCCGTCTTCAGCCGAGTACATACACATCGGCGAGACCACGACACGGTTGGGTATCACCATGTCGCGCAGCGCGAACGGCTGGAACATCGGCGGCAGCGGGTGGTTGCGGCTGACGTCAAAGCCGCTGTCCTTGACCTGGGCTGCGAACATCAAATCCGTCTCGTCCACGAACTCCGGCGCGCGCAGCTTGAGGTTATCGTAGGTGATCGACTTCGAGCGCGTCATCAAACCGAACACGAACTGTGTTGGGTCCATGTTCCAGAACCGCTCGACATGCTCGAACCATACCAGCGACACGTCGGCTGCGTGCTGTGTGCGCTCCACCACGTCGCGGCGCGAGGTCTCGAACCGTGTCAGCGCCGCCGATACGCTGCTGCTCGACTGGAACGCTTCGTACAGCGCGATGGCGTCCTCCATCGCGAGCTTGGTGCCGGACCCGATAGAGAAATGCGCGGTCGATTTGGCGTCACCCAGCAGCACGACATTGCCCATCACCGCCGTCGCGTTGCGGATCATCGGGAAACGCCGCCACAGCGAACGGTTGGTAATGAGCGAATGACCGTCGAGGTCCTCGGCGAACACGCCTTCCAGGAACCGCGCCGACTCCGCTTCTGTCATCGCCTCCAGCCCGGCCTTCTCGTAGGTCTCCGTGCTGGTCTCCAGAATCCAGGTCGAGAGCCCCTGCTCGTACTGGTAGGCGTGCGCGATGAACACGCCGAACTCGGTCTCGCGGAAACTGAACGTGAAGGCGTCGAGCGGCCGGGTCGAGCCCATCCAGGTGAAGCGGTTCGGTCGCAAATCCACGGTCGGTTTGAAGTGGTCGCGGTTGGCCTCGCGCACGCCGGAGTTGATGCCGTCGGCCGCCACGACCAGGTCGCTGTCGGCAAACGCCGTAAGGTCCGAGATGTCGGTCTCGAACTGTAGCGTCACGCCGAGCCCCAGTGCGCGCTCCTGCAACAACATCAACAGCTTGCGGCGCGCGCAGCCGCAGAATCCGTTGCCGCCGATGCGGTGCGTGGTGCCCTTGAACCGCACCTCGATATCGTCCCAGTAGGCGAAGCTGCCGGTGATCATACGGTAGCTTTCCAGATCGTATTTCTTGAACGTGTCGAGCGTCGCGTCGGAGAATACCACGCCGAAGCCAAACGTTTCGTTGGCGCGGTTGCGCTCCACCACCGCAATGTCGGATTGCGGCCACGCTTTCTTCATGAGGATGGCGAAATACAGGCCAGCCGGGCCACCGCCGAGGATCGAGATTTTCATGCCGGTGGTCCTGCTCAAGCGGGACGGTCAACGCCGCCGCAAAATAGTTTAGACTTGAAACATCGGGCCTGCAATGTAGAGATCAACCCTGGAATAGGGGGAGACAAGCATGGAGCCGGCCGGACGGCACGCCCTGGTGACCGGCGGTGGCCAAGGCATCGGTGCCGCGATCGCCCGCGCGCTTACTGAGGCGGGCGCCATCGTCACCATACTTGGCCGCACCCGCGCGACGCTGGAACGGATGGTGGCAGACGGCCATGCGGCCGGGTTCATCGTCGCCGACGTTACCGCGCCGCCGCCCGATCTCGGCTGTGTCGAAATCCTCGTGAACAACGCCGGCGCCGTCGAGACATCGGCCTTCGCCAAGTTGGACCGCGCGATGTGGGACCGCGCCATCGCCGGGAACCTCACCTCCGTCTATACGCTGACCCAGGCCGTGCTGCCCGGCATGGTGGAGCGGGGGCGAGGCCGCGTCGTCAATGTCGCGTCCACGGCCGGACTGGTCGGCTACCCCTACGTCGCGGCTTATGTGGCGGCCAAGCATGGCGTCGTCGGCTTGGCCCGCGCGCTGAGCGTCGAGCTCGCTGCAACCGGCGTCACCGTCAATGCCGTCTGCCCGGGCTACACCGATACGCCATTGCTCGATGCCGTCGCCGGCAAGATCGCAGCAAAGACCGGGCGCTCAACCGCCGAGGCGCGCCTCGAACGC
>JANXXW010000584.1 GCA_025350425.1 Rhodospirillales bacterium | reverse complement strand
CGAAAATCCCGGCATCAGCCTTGCAGCGCGCGCTGCGGCGCGGCGTGGATGCCAGTTTCAACTGCACCACGGTGGATAGCGACACATCGACATCAGATACCGTTCTGCTGTTCGCTACGGGCCAAGCCGAGCACCCGCGCGTGGGCGTCGAAGGCGGCCGCGTTCTGGCCAACTTCACCCTCAAGCTCCACGAGTTGTTGCTCGACCTCGCGTTGCAGGTGGTGCGGGACGGCGAGGGCGCGCAGAAGCTGATCCGCATCGATGTGGCGGGCGCCGTCTCAGCGAAATCGGCCAAGCGCGTGGCGATGGCAATAGCCAATTCGCCGCTGGTTAAAACCGCCATCGCGGGCGAGGACGCAAATTGGGGCCGCATCGTCATGGCCGTGGGCAAGGCCGGCGAACCGGCGAACCGCGACCTGTTGTCGGTGGGCGTCGGCGGGACCTGGATGGCGCGCGAGGGCGGTGTCGTTCCGGGCTACGACGAGACCCCGGTGGTCGCGCATATGAAAGGTCGCGAAATCGAGATTGCGGTCGATCTGGGCATGGGACGCGGCCAGGCCACGGCCTGGACCTGCGACCTCACGCACGGCTATATCGACATCAACGGCTCCTACCGTTCCTGATCCCCACGTGACGGAATTCACGCCGCTTGCGACCGAACGCCTGATCCTGCGGCCATTCAGGCCCGAGGACGCCGCCGAACTGCACCGCCTCATCAACGACTGGGAAGTGTGCCGTACGCTTGCGGCGGTGCCGTATCCATACCCCCGCGCGTTGGCCGATGAGTGGGTGGTGACCAGCGGCGCTGCCTTGGCGAGCGGGCGAGCTTTTCATCTCGTCGTGACCGGAACCGAAGACGATCAGGAGGTGGTCGTCGGCGGCGTCGGGCTGAGGATGCACCGAACCGACAGGGTAGCCGACCTCGGCTACTGGGTCGGCCGCCGTTTTTGGGGCCATGGTGTGGCCAGCGAGGCGGTCGGGCGATTGGTGCGCTGGGCCCTCGCCAATCTCGATCTCGACCAGATCGAGGCGAGCGTGGCGACGGATAATCCAGGTTCGGTGACCGTCTTGCGCAAGATAGGCTTCCGGCAGGTCGGCACCGGCACACAGAAGTTCTTGGCGCGGGGCGGTGAGCACCCGGTGCTCCGCTTCGAGGCGGCGCGGGAAGACATGCACGGCGCGAAGCCGGAAGCGGTCCCGACTGGCGAGAAGCCGCTGTTGCTGGTGGCAGCCTGCGCCCTGATAGATACCGATGGCCGCATCCTGCTCGCACGTCGCCCCGAGGGGAAGAAGATGGCCGGGCTTTGGGAGTTCCCGGGCGGCAAGCTCGATCCCGGCGAGACCCCGGAGGCCGCCGTGATCCGCGAGTTGCGCGAGGAACTCGGTATCGATGTCGCCAGCAACTGCCTTGCCCCCTTTGCGTTCGCGAGCCATGCCTATGAAAGTTTCCATCTGTTGATGCCCCTGTTTCTCTGCCGTCGCTGGGGTGGTACGCCGACAGCGCGGGAGGGGCAGGTGCTCGCCTGGGTCCGGCCCGAGAAGCTGAGCGAATACAAAATGCCGGCCGCCGACCTGCCGCTGGTGCCGTTGCTGCGCGATTTCCTGTAAGGACTTACCCATGAACCCAACTGCATGCCTTCTCGTCATCGGCAACGAGGTCCTGTCCGGCCGCACGCAGGACCTCAACATCAAGTTCCTTGCAACCCGGCTCGGCGAGATCGGCATTCCCGTGCGCGAGGTCCGGATCATTCGGGACGTGCCTGACATCATCATCGGCGCGGTGAACGAGATGCGCGCCCGCTTCGACAATGTGTTCACCACGGGCGGCATTGGACCGACGCACGACGACATCACCAGCGAATGCGTGTCGGCGGCCTTCGGCGTGCCGTGGGAGATCCATCCCGAGGCCTGGGCGCGGATGTCGGCGCAGTATGCCAAGAACGGCAGCGAGTTCAACGCTGCGCGTCAACGCATGGCGACAATGCCGCGCGGGGCCAAGCTGATCGACAATGCCGTTTCGGTTGCGCCCGGCTTCACCATCGGCAACGTCCATGTGATGGCCGGGGTGCCGCGCATCATGCAGTCGATGTTCGAGTCGCTGGCGCCGAGCCTCGTGGGCGGCCCACCTATTCTGGCTCGCGCCGTCCATACGGTCGGCGTGCCGGAGGGGGCCATCGCGGAAGGTCTGACGGAAATCCAGTCCCGCTATCCGGCGCTCGATCTCGGCAGCTATCCGTACTATCGCGGCACAGGCAACGGCGTGGCCATCGTGGCGAAGGGCACCGAAGCCGAGGTCGCTGAGGCCGCCATCGCAGAGGTGGCAAAACTGATGCTGCAACTCGGCGGCACGCCCATCGCGGGCGAGCCTCCGGCGGCCTGACCATGCCGCTAGCCGAACCGGCAATCCGTGAGAAGCTGCATGTCCGCGCCATCACCCTAAACGGCTACCGGCGCGCGGACGGGCTGTATGACGTGGACGCCTCGATCGGCGACACCAAGACCTATGGCTTTGACAACGCCGACCGGCCCAGTGGCAGGATCGAGGCGGGAGAGAAGCTACATGGCATGGTGGCTCGCATCACGTTCGACGAAAACCTCGTGATCCATTCCGCTGAAGCCTCGACTGAGTATGGCCCGTTCGCGAACTGCCCGGGCGGTGCCGCCACCTTCGGCAACCTTGCCGGCCTTTCGATCCAGGTGGGGTTCCTGCGGGCCGCGAACGAGAGGATGCGCGGCACGCTGGGATGCACGCATCTGCGGGAATTGCTGCAACAGATGGCGACCGTCGCCTACCAGACGATGTTCCCGGTTCGCACCAAGCGCGACGCGGAGGCACCACCCAAGTCGCCTCGCCTGCTCAACACGTGCTTCGCCTATTCCAGCGACTCCCCCGCGGTGAAGGCGCGCTGGCCGCAAGCCTATACCGGCCCCGACTGATCGGCGCCTCCGCGCGGTGAAAGTCATCGAGGTCACCAACGTCGATTTCTCGCTCCGCCACTTCCTGTTGCCGCTGATGCGTGGGATCCGCGCCCGTGGCCACGATGTCATCGGAGCCTGTGCTGAGGGGCAGTTGCTCGATGTGGCGCGGGCGGAGGGCTTCACCGTGGTCGCCCTGCCGCTGGTGCGGGGCCTTTCCCCCTTGGCACAGATCCGGGCGTTCCGGGCGTTGCTGGCGCTGTTCCGGCGGGAGCGGCCGGACCTCGTTCACGCGCACATGCCGATCAGCGGCTTTCTGGCGCGGGTAGCCGCAAGGATCGCCGGCGTCCCTCACATCGCCTACACCTGCCACGGCTTCCTGTTCAACCAGCCCGGCCCCTGGCCACGCCGCACGGCCGCGTTCCTGATGGAATGGATCGGCGGAAGGCTGACCGGGACCTACTTCACCGTCTCCACTGAGGAGGCGGCCGATGCGCGTCGTCTCGGCTTGTCCCGGCGCGCGGTTGCCGTCGGCAATGGCCGCGACCCCGCGATCTTCCGTCCCGACCCTGTCGCGCGCGCGCGGCTCCGCGCCGAGTTCGGCACGCCCGAGGATCGCGTGGTGGTCATCGCCGTGTCTCGCCTCGTGCGCCACAAGGGTTACCCCGAACTGCTCGCGGCCATGCGCGACGTGAACGCTGAATTATGGGTGGTCGGCGAGCGTCTCGCCTCGGACCATGGCGAGGACCTCGAACCCGTCTTCGCCGCCGCTGGCCTGGGCTGCCGGCTTCGCCGTCTGGGATACCGGGACGACATACCGGCGCTGCTGGCCACCGCCGATATCTTTGCGCTGCCAAGCCACTTCGAGGGGCTGCCGATGTCCGTGATCGAGGCCATGCTGGTGGGCTTGCCGGTGGTCGCTACAGACATACGCGGCTCGCGCGAACAGGTGGTCGACGGCGAAACCGGGCTGCTGGTGCCGCCGCTACAGGCCGGTCCGCTGGCCGTGGCGCTGCAAAGGCTCGTGGAGGACGCCGGATTGCGTGTCCGCATGGGGCGGGCCGGGCTCGATCGGGCGCTCGCGTTGTATGACGAGGCGGCCGTGGTCGGCCGCACGCTGGACCTGCTTCGCCTATGACGTTATGCCGCCGCGCATGACAGACATCGTTGTAATACGGCGCGCCCTGGTCTCGGTATCCGACAAACGCGAACTGCTCACCCTCGGCCGCGCGTTGGCCGCGCAAGGCGTGGAGATACTGTCGACCGGAGGCTCGGCCAAGGCGTTGCGCGAGGCCGGGATCGCCGTGGTGGAGGTCGCCGACCACACCGGCTTCCCTGAAATCCTCGACGGGCGGGTGAAAACCCTGGTGCCGCAAATCCATGGCGGCCTGCTCGGCCGGCGCGACCGACCCGAGCATTTGAGCCAGATGAAGGCACATGGCATCGCCCCGATCGACCTGCTGGTGTCCAACCTCTATCCGTTCGAGAGCACCGTCGCGGGCGGCGCCGGGTATGACGAGTGCGTCGAGAATATCGACATAGGCGGTCCCGCTATGATCCGGGCCGCCGCCAAGAACCACGACTTCGTGGCCGTCATCACAGACATCGCCCAATACAGCGCGGTGCTGGCCGAGATCGCCGAACATGGCGGCACGACATCTGCGACCCGCCGCCGCCTGGCGGGTGAGGCGTACGCGCGCACCTCTGCCTACGATACGGCCATTGCCATGTGGTTCGCCGGCCAGCGTGGCGAGACATTTCCCGAGCGGATGGCTTTTGCCGGAATCCGCCGCCAGACGCTTCGATACGGCGAGAACCCGCATCAGAAGGCAGCCTTCTATGTTTCAGGCAACCGCGCAGGCGTCGCCACGGCGCGGCAGGTTCAGGGCAAGGAGCTGTCCTACAACAACCTGAACGATACCGACGCGGCGTTCGAGTGCGTGGCGGAGTTTGAAGAACCAACCATTGTCATCGTCAAGCATGCCAATCCTTGCGGCATCGCGTCAGGCGACGATCTCGCGGCGGCATGGGAGCGTGCGCTGCGCTGCGATCCCACCTCGGCGTTCGGCGGCATCGTCGCGCTGAACCGCACGCTCGACGCTGCAACCGCCGAGCGCATCGCCGCAATCTTCACTGAGGTGATCGTGGCACCCGACGCCACGCCCGAGGCGCAGGCGATATTAGGGCGGAAGAAGAACCTCCGCCTGGTGCTGACCGGAGGGCTGCCCGATCCCGTCGCCGAAGGTGTCACCTTCCGCAGCGTCGCGGGAGGGTTCCTCGCACAGACCCGCGACGACGGGCGGATCGGGGCGGACGCGTTGCGCGTGGCGACCCGGCGCGCGCCGACCGAGCGGGAGACGCGGGACCTGCTGTTCGCATTTCGGGTTTGCAAGCACGTGAAGTCGAACGCCATCGTCTACGCCCGGGACCTCGCGACGACTGGGATCGGCGCCGGCCAGATGAGCCGCGTGGACAGCGCGCGGATCGCCGCCTGGAAAGGGGCCGCCCTCGTGCAAGGGAGCGTGGTGGCGTCGGATGCCTTTTTCCCATTCGCCGATGGGCTTGAAGCCGCGATCGCCGCCGGTGCTACTGCCGTCATCCAACCCGGCGGCTCTATGCGCGACAACGAGGTCATTGCCGCCGCCGACGCGGCCGGGATCGCGATGGTGCTGACGGGAATGCGCCATTTCCGGCATTGACGGCTGTATTTACGACTCAGTTTTATCGTTACGATATCGCCTTGATCGTTTCAGTCAGGTTCCTTATCTCGCAACCGAACACTGACATACGAGCCATATTCAAGGTGTGATTTTACGAACTGAGCGAGCGGGAAATCTTGGCACTCGCGATCGGCGGTGAGGAGGAGGACGGCAGCATCTCTGCCGATTTCGCCGCATACTAGTGTTCGCGACCGGCGTGCTGATCGGCAATTCTGGTTAGGGCCGCAGTTCCACGGCGATGTCGTGGAACAGCCTCGCCGGCAGGCCGCCACCGGAGACGGCCCGCATCGGCGAGGCATCGTCGTTGCCCAGCCAGACGGCAATGACCATGCCGCTGGTGCCGCCGACGAACCAGGCGTCGCGGAAATCCTGCGTGGTGCCTGATTTCCCCGCTACCAACCGACCTGGAATGGCGGCGGCGCGGCCACTGCCGCGTGTGACCACTGCCACCATCATCCGCAGCATCATCGCCGCTAGATCGGGGGCTACCACGCGCGTCGGCTCGTCATGGGTTATGGGCGTGCTATGGCCGCCGATCTCGATCGCGTCGAGGCCTGTTGGAGTGACCCGCAATCCGCCGTTAAAGAACGTGGCGTAGGCTCCCGCGAGTTCCAACACGCCCACTTCGGCGGTACCCAACGCGAGGGACGGGTTGTCCGGCAGCCTGTCCGCGATGCCCAGGCGTCGTGCGACGGCCGCCACGGCAAGCGGGCCGCCCGCCTGCTGCTCCAGCCTTACGGCAGCGGCGTTGATACTATCGGCGAGTGCCGACTCGACTGTGATTTCGCCCCGGAACCGGCCGTCGAAGTTGGACGGACTCCATGAGCCGACGCGGATCGGCGCGTCGAGCACGAGATCATCGGGCCGCACGCCCTTTTCCAGCGCTGCCAGCCAGACAAACGGCTTGAAGGCGCTGCCGGGCTGCCGTCGGGCCAGAACCGCGCGATTGTATGAGCTGGCCCGGTAGTCGTGGCCGCCGGCCATCGCGCGAACCGCTCCGGTCTGAGCATCCAGCACCACCACCGCACCTTGTCCCACGCCGTCTACGGCACCCGTTCCATCCAGCAAGGCCGTGAGGCGCGACTCGACCACTCCTTGCAGGCGGGAATCCATTGTGGTTCGCAGAACCGCATCGGTACCGGGATCAAGGCTGGCCTGCGCCTGGTCGGCGGCCCATTCCGCGAACCAGCCGTTGCCGGAAGCCGTGCGGGGCGGGAACGCAATCTGCGCCGCTGCGGCCTGCGCTTGGGCCAGAGTGATATCGCCGACCTCGACCATGGCGTTGAGCACCTCCTTCGCGCGGGCCGTCGCGGCAACGGGATCGACGCGGGGGGAGAGGCGGGATGGTGCCCTGGGAAGACCCGCGAGCATCGCTGATTGCCACAGGTTCAGGTCACGTGCGGATCTGCCGAAATATATCTTTGCCGCCGCGTCCACGCCCCAGGCGCCGGAGCCGAGATAGACCCGGTTGAGCCAGATTTCGAGGATCTCGCGCTTGGTGAAATGACTTTCCAGCCAGAGCGTCAGCAGGCTCTCCTGCACCTTCCGCCGTAGGGTGCGGGCGTTGGTCAGGAACAGGTTCTTGGCCACCTGCTGGGTGATGGTGGAACCGCCCTGCACCAAGCGCCCGGACGTGACGTTGACTATCGCTGCGCGGGTGATGCCGATGAGGTCGAACCCGTGATGGGACCAGAACCGCCGGTCCTCCACCGCCACGGCGGCTTCTGGCAGGAAGGCGGGCAGGTCGGCGAGGCGCAACGGCTCGCCGACAAGATCGCCGAAGGTGGCGGCGACGTTGCCGGCGCGGTCCTCCACCGTAAGGCTGGGGCGGCGGGCGGCATCCAACGCGGCTTCGGGGTGGGGCAAATCCCAGGCAAACCACAGCACGCCGAGCGCAACGATCAGCGCGCTCCAGATGCCCAGGATCAGCATCCATCGGACCAGCCGCCAGCGCGGGCGTCGCGAGCGGCGCAATGGCTGGGAAAGCGGCATGGTCCAGACGACCGGCATGCTGGGCGGGTCCGGCGGCGCGTCAGGCGGGGCACGATACATCGTGCGGATATACCGTGATTTCGCGCGCCGCACCCCGCTTGCCGGATACCGGTCGTCTAAAGCACTATCCCGCGACAGCAAGGAGTGCCGCATGAAGGGCCTGTTTATCGATGCCGGCGAAGAACTCGCCGGGATATTCGCCACGATGCGGCGCGACGGCG
>JANXXW010000553.1 GCA_025350425.1 Rhodospirillales bacterium | reverse complement strand
GCCCAGCACCTCTTCCAGCTTCTCGTTCAACACCACGATCAGCGAATCCACATTCACTTCGAGTTCGGCCAGGCCGGTGTCGGCGATGTTCATGCGCCGGCCGCCTTCGAAGTCGAACGGCTTGGTCACCACGCCCACGGTCAGGATGTTGCGCTCACGCGCCATGCGCGCGATCACCGGGGCGGCACCCGTACCGGTGCCGCCGCCCATCCCGGCGGTGATGAATACCATGTGCGCGCCATCGAGATGGCGGTACAGTTCGTCCGCCGCCTCTTCCGCTGCCGCGCGCCCGATCTCGGGTTTAGCGCCAGCGCCAAGGCCTTGCGTGATGTGTGGTCCAAGCTGAATGCGGCGGTCGGCGCGGCTATGCACCAGTTGCTGCGCATCGGTATTCGCGACCACGAACTCCACACCCTGCAATTCGAGTGCGATCATGTTGTCGACGGCGTTGGTGCCGCCGCCGCCCACGCCAATCACCGTGATGCGCGGCGTGAAATCCGTATGCAGCTGCGTTGGAATAGTCAGATTGAGTGTCATGGCCCAGTTCCCCCGGAGAATGTGTAGATAACGTGGTTGATCGATTCGGAACTCATCAGACGCGCTCCCGCAAGAAATTCACGACGCGTCGCAGCAACCCGCCGCCGCGTTCGGTCTCGATGTCGATATCCAGCACCCCGCGCCCCTCGCCAGCTGCCCAGTTGAGCAGGCCGACGACGGTGGCGAAAGCGGGGCCGGATGCGGAGTCTGGCAACCCGCGCGGCGCGGCGGGACGGCCAAGGCGCACCTGGCGGCCAAGGATCCGCGTTGCCATCTCGCGCACGCCGTTCAGCTGGCTGGCGCCGCCCGTGAGCACCACGCGTGTTCCGGCGGCACGGCCGAGACCCGAACCCTCGATGCGCTCTTTCACCATCTCGAACGTCTCCTCCAGGCGCGGGCGGATGATGTTCACCACCATGCTGCGCGGCACTTTCGCGATCTGATGCTCCTCCTCGCCGACGAGCGGCACAGGCAGCATCTCGCGGTCGTCGTCGGGGCTGGACTGCGCGCTGCCGTACAGCGTCTTCAAACGTTCGGCGTGGGCAATCGGGGTGGAGAGCACGCGGGCGATGTCGCTGGTGACATGCACCCCGCCGATCGGCAACTGCGTCGTGTGCAACAGGTGTCCTTCCGCGAACACCGCCATACCTGTGGTGCCACCGCCCATGTCGAGCACGGTGGCGCCTAGCAGCCGTTCGTCCTCGACCAGCGTAGATAGTCCAGCCGCCATCGGCGATGAGACGAGTTCGTTGATGTCAAGATCGCAGCGCGCCATGCAGGCGCCTAGCGTGCGGAGTGCCGTCTGCACCGCGTCCACCACATGCAAGCGCGCGGTGAGCGTGTCGCAATGCAGGCCACGAGGATCGTTGACGCCAGTCTCCTCGTCGGCTGCGAAGGACAGCGGCATCGCGTGAATGATCTCGCGGCCCTCGCTGATCGCGCGCGAGCGTCCCTCGATCAGTACGCGGCGGATGTCGGCATCGGTCACAGCGCGTCCGCCGACCGGCCACTGCACGTTGAACAGTCGGCTTTCGGGAACACCGCATGAAAGGTTGACGGTGACGGACCGCAGCCGCGTGTCAGCTTGTTCCTCGGCAGCGCCGACAGCCGCACGGATGACGCGTTCCGCGCGCTCGATGTCGATAATCCCGCCTGCGCGCACGCCGTCGCCCTTTTGCCAGCCAAGGCCGAGCACCCGCACGCTGCCATCCGATTCGCAGCGACCTATCACGCACACGATCTTGCTGGTGCCGATATCCAGCACACCAAACGCCCCCGACTGGCGCGGGCGGAAGCGTGGAAGCTCCGGCGACGGTTGCATCGGAGGCAGGATACGGCTGGACATGTTCATGTCGGCTTCCTGATGGGCGGTTTGGTCGGATCGGTCTTCTGGTCAAATGTCTTTTCGGGGACGGGACGCAGCACGAGCCGGTCGGGCGCACGCAGATCGATGGTTTGCAGCGGCCGATCAAGTACCGAATACTGCGTTTGCAACAACGCCAGTCGTGCCAGCCCGACGGTTTCCTGTCCTTCAGGCAGCATTACGTCACCGCCATTGTTCATGTGCAGATTCCAACGCCGTTGGCCTACGCGCACGGCGGCGATCATGCGCGACCGCATCGCCGGTTGCGTGTTCAACGCGGTAACCAAAGTCGCTGCCGCCTGGGGCGCGCCGGCACCGACCAGCAACGGCAATTCCTTCGCGAACAGGGCCACATTCTGATCCGCCACCAGTTCGCCGGCACGGTCGATCAATACAAACTTACCCTCGTTCTGCCATACCGCGAACGGCGCGCGTTCAACCAGTTGGACTACGATGAGATCCGGTAGACGGCGCTCGACGGTGGCGCTCTGCACCCAGGTCAGCTTCTCGATCCGCGCGCGCGCGTCCTTCACCGAGAAGCCCAGAATAGGGTCGCCGCGCGACACGCCCATGGCGGCGCGCAGCAATACCTCGGGTGTCTTTTCCCGGCCCTCGAACACGATGTTGCGCACACGCAATCCGAGTTCAGCGGTAGCATTTCCCACACGCTCACCGAACGGCACGCCACGACTTTCTGTGCGTACGATGAGGCCGAACGCGCCGATCACGCAAAGCCCTGCGACACCCAGCACCGCCGGCCTGACAAGCCGGCGTTGCCGCCTTACCAGCAGCTTCCAGCGGCCCGGCCGGTCCGGCATCCGCGACGGGGCGGGTGGCACGACGATTCGCTTCACGCGCGGCATGTCGCGTTCTCCACCATCCAGGCGCAAAGCTGCGGGAAGCTCATGCCATGATGCGCCGCCTGTTCCGGCAACAGTGATGTCGGTGTCAGACCAGGCTGTGTGTTCACCTCGAGCAGCACGAGGCGGCCCGGTTCGCCGTTCGTGTCGTCGTAGCGGAAATCCGAACGCGTGGCGCCCCGGCAACCGAGTGCCCGATGCGCCGCGAGCGCCATATCGAGCGCCCTCGCGTAGGTCTCGGGATGCACCTTGGCGGGGATCACGTGGGACGATCCCCCCTCCACGTATTTAGCGTCGTAATCGTAGAAGCCATGCATGGACGCGATCTCGGTCACGGCCAGCGCGCGATCCCCCATGACGGCGACGGTCAGTTCACGGCCGGGGATGTATTCCTCGACCATCGCCTCCGGTCCGAACTTCCATCCGGCCGCGACCTGGGCGCGGCGGTTATTACCGACGCGCATGATCTCTACGCCAACCGAGGAGCCCTCGTTGACCGGTTTGACCACGTAGGGCAGAGGCATGGGATCGGCGTGCTCCAAAGCCGCAACATCCATGACGGCGCCACGCGCGACCGGCAATCCGGCAGCCGAGAACATGGCCTTGGCCGCTGCTTTGTCCATGGCCAGCGCCGAGGCGCGCACGCCGGAATGCGTGTAGGGAATGCCCAGCCAATCGAGCACACCCTGGATTGCGCCATCCTCGCCGAAGCGTCCGTGGAGCGCGTTAAACACGGCGTCCGGCTTCGGGTCGAGTGCTGCCAATGTCACGCGCAGGTCGGGGCCGACATCGATCGGCGTCACGACATAGCCGGCCTCGCGCAAGGCGATGATGACCTGGCGGCCTGAGGAAAGACTCACCTCGCGTTCGGCCGAGATGCCGCCATACAGGACCGCTACCGTCGTCATGCGGGAACACCGATGCGCTTGATCTCCCACTGCAGCGACACGCCGCTTGCCTCGCGCACCCGCACCCGGACTTCCTCGCCAAGGTCTTCGATATCGGCTGCGGTCGCGGCGCCGGTGTTAAGCAGGAAGTTACAGTGCTTCTCGCTCACCTGCGCGCCCCCGCGCACCAGACCACGGCATCCGGCGGCATCAATGAGTTCCCATGCCTTCATGTCGTCGGGGTTACGGAAGGTGGAGCCGCCCGTGCGCGCCCGCACAGGCTGCGTCGCCTCACGGCTCGCGCGGATTTCGCCCATGCGCTGCGCGATAGCGGTGGTGTCGCCATGACGGCCGCGTAGCTGGGCGCGCACGACGACCGCGCCGGGAGGTAGCGTGGAATGGCGATAGCCGAAGGCGAGTTGAGCGACCGGAAGGCGCACGATCTCGCCAGCCCGCGTCACGATTTCCACCCAATTCAGGCACTCGGCGATTTCTCCGCCATAGGCCCCGGCGTTCATCGCGACCGCGCCGCCGATAGTACCGGGAATACCCGACAGGAACTCCAGCCCGGCGATCCCGGCCGCCGCCGCGTGCTCGGCGACGGTCAGGTCGAGCGCACCTGCGCCGGCGGTTACGTGGTCTCCGTCGACGGAGATCTCGTTGAACCCGCGCGCGAGCTTCACCACCACACCCTGCACGCCGCCGTCGCGCACGATCAGGTTGGAAGCGGCCCCGATGGTCACCACGGGGATTTCATCCGGCAACGCGTGCAGGAAACTTGCGAGGTCGCGGGTGCTCGACGGCTTGACCAGCGCCTCGGCCGGGCCGCCGACGCGAAACCACGTGATCGGGCCAAGCGGCGCGCTGGCCTGCACCCGGCCGCGCAGGGTCGGCAGTGCATCGGCGAGGTGCGCCATCATGCGCTCCCTCCCGTGCGGCGCTGAGATCCCGCCTGCAACTCAGCGAGTTGCCCAGGCAGGGAAGTCGCCCACTGCGTGATGTTGCCGGCACCGAGGCACACAACAAAGTCGCCGTTGCGCGCTATGGCGCTGACCATTTCCGCGAGGTGGGCGGGATCGCTCAGCGGCACCACGCTGCGATGCCCGCGCGCGCGCAATCCCTCCACCAGCGCATCGCGCGTGATGCCGGGGATCGCCTGCTCGCCCGCCGCGTAGACATCGGCCACGATCACCGTTCCGGCGTCGTTCATGCAGGTGCAGAATTCCTCGAACAACGATTCCAGCCGTGAGTAGCGATGCGGCTGCACGACGGCCACCACGTCGCGCGCGCCGGCCTGGCGTGCCGCCTTCAGCACGGCGGCGATCTCGACGGGGTGATGGCCATAATCATCGATCACCGTAATCCCGCCGGACTCGCCGGTTTTGGTGAAGCGCCGCTTGACGCCGCGGAACGACGCCAAGGCGCTCCGCAACGTAGCGTCGTCTACTTCCATCTCGATGCCGATGGCGATGGCGGCGAGCGCGTTGGACACGTTGTGCTGGCCCAGCATAGGCAGGCGGAACGGCGCCGTCGTGCGGCTGCGCCCGCTGCGCGAGCGGTCTGCGATAGTGACCTCGAAGGTGGCGCCCATGCGATCCATGATGAGGCGTTCGCCGCGTATGTCGGCCTGCGGCGAGAAACCGTAGGTGATGATGCGGCGGTCGGACAGGCGAGGGATCATCTGCTGCACCGCTGGATGGTCGATGCACAGGACCGCAAAACCGTAGAACGGGATGTTCTGCACGAACTGGTCGTAGCCCGCCGTCATCGCCTCGGCCGTGCCCCAATGGTCGAGATGCTCGGGGTCCATGTTGGTGACGACGGCGATGGTCGCGGGCAGGCGCAGGAAGCTGCCGTCGCTCTCGTCCGCCTCGACCACCATCCAGTCGCCGGAGCCCATGCGCGTGTTGCTGCCGTACGCGTTGATGATGCCGCCGTTGATGACGGTGGGGTCGAGCTTGGCGGTCTCCAGCACGCAGGCGATGAGGCTCGTCGTGGTGGTCTTGCCATGCGTGCCGCCGACCGCGATAGACCAGCGCAGCCGCATTAGCTCAGCCAGCATCTCCGCGCGGCGTACCACCGGGATTAGCCTGGAGCGTGCCGCGCAAACCTCGGGGTTGTCAGCGCGCACGGCAGTCGATGTGACGACCACGCGCGCGGCGCCGAGGTTTTCGGCGACATGGCCGACCACAACGGAAATGCCGACCTCGCGCAGCCGTTTTACGTTGGCGCTGTCGGCGATGTCGCTGCCCTGGACGGCATAGCCGAGCGTGTGCAGCACCTCGGCGATTCCCGACATGCCGATGCCGCCGATGCCGACGAAATGAATTATGCCGATGTCGAGTGGAAGCGCCCTCATCGCGCGATCTCCCGTTGCACGAGGTCGGCCAGGCGGGAGGCCGCATCCGCGCGCCCGCACGCGGCGGCACGCCAGGCGTTGACGCCGCGTAGCGCGGGGTCGGCCAACAATGCGAGCAACTCGGCGGCGAGGCGTTCCGCGGTGAAGTCGGATTGCGCGATCACCACCGCGCCGTCCAGCGCCCGCGCGTTGGCGCTCTGGTGGTCATCGATCGCGCTTGGCAATGGCACCAGGATCGCCGGACGTCCGACAACGGCAAGTTCGGCGACTGTAGAAGCGCCCGCGCGCGCGATCACCAAAGCCGCGTCGCGTAGCAAATCCGCGACGTCGGCGAAGAACGGGGCCAGTCTTACCGCGATACCGAACCCGTCATAGGCGGCCTGCACCCGCGCCATATCCTCGGAGCGGCATTGCTGGATCACGTGACGCCGCATCGCCTCGGGCAGCAATGCCATCGCTGCAGGGACCACGTCGCTGAACACGCGCGCGCCGAGCGAGCCGCCAAGGATCAGCAGAGGGCCGTTCGGTTGGTAAGGACTGGCGCACATGGCGGGGCGCACCGGGTTACCGGTCAGTTCCACGCGGCCCCTGAGCGGCACGCGCGATGTCACGGCGAAGCTCGTCGCCAGCACGTCGGCCAAGCGCGACAATGCGCGGTTGGCGCGGCCGAGCACCGCGTTCTGTTCGTGCAGCACGATCGCAGGCCGCCGCCGCATAAGCCTGCTCGCGGCGACCGGGGCGACGCAGGGATAGCCGCCGAAGCCGACCAACGCGGCCGGCTTGATGCGCGACAGCAGCCGACGCGCCTGAGCGGTGCCCATCGCCAGCGCGCCGATCGCCTTGGCGCCGCGCACCACGCCTCGCCCGGCGATGCCGGCGCCGGACAGCACGTAGCGTTCGGTGAAGACGGCACTCGGCTGGGTGCGCGCGTCCGTCATCAGCGCCACGCGATGTCCGCGACCCAGCAACTCCGATGCCAGCGCCTCGGCGGGAAAGAAATGCCCGCCAGTGCCACCAGCCGCGATCACAACGGCGTTCATAGCAGTTCGCCCTGATGTCGTCGGCGCGTCAGTGCCAGCAGCATCCCCATCGCCAGCGCGATCGCCATCACCGACGAGCCGCCATAGGAGACGAATGGCAGCGTCATGCCCTTGGTCGGGATCAGCTTCAGCGTGGAGGCCATGTTGACGAAGGCCTGGAGACCGAAGCTGGAGACGAGCCCGGTGGCCGCCAGGACCACGAACATGTCGTGCTCCTTCACCAGCAACAGCAGGCCGCGCAGCACGATGAAGGCGAACACGCCAAGCAACAGGATACAAACAATCAAGCCGAATTCCTCGCCCGCGACGGCAAACACGAAATCCGCGTGCGCATCGGGCAGCACGTCCTTCACGTGGCCCTCGCCAGGCCCGCGTCCGAACAGGCCGCCCGCGCCGAAGGCTTCGAGCGCGCGGTTCACCTGGTAGTTGTCCCCGGCGGCGGGATCGAGGAATCGGCTGACGCGGCTTTGGACGTGCG
>JANXXW010000547.1 GCA_025350425.1 Rhodospirillales bacterium | reverse complement strand
ACAGCTGCCGGACGGACCGGATGCAGCGGTGGCGCGGCGGCCAGGGCTGGGATCGCGGGAAACGCGGTGCCAGCCAGGAGGAAGATGCGGCGAGAGAGTTTCACGAACGGCTCCTTATTGGACCACGATACGGGCATCCCGCACGCCGGCACCGAGTACCCGGCCCAGCGCGGCGTCGGCATCGGCGGCGGCGGCGATCGGACCGATTTCCACGCGGTAGACGTAGTTTCGGGGCGCATCATAGCTGGTGACGACGCGCGCGCCGAGATCACCAAGTTGGCGGCGCTGGATTTCAGCATACTCCAAATGTCCGAAGGTGCCGGCCAATACGTACAGCAATCCCGGTTGCGGCGGCACATCGCTGACCTGTTCGGGCAGCCGCAGCGGGATCGGGGGGCCCGCGCTGGCCAGGGCGGCCTGCTGGACCAAGGCAGCCCGTACAGCGACGCGAACATGGCCCTGGATCACCCCCACCGGTGGGGCCAGCGCTTCGGCCTTCACGTCCACCATGGGCACGGTGGCAACCGCCAGCCTGCCCGTGTCGCCCTGCGTTTCCGCCGCCAGTTGTAGGCTTTCGTTGTCGAGAACACGGACGCTGACCCGCGTGCCGTCTCGCACGCCGATAAGCTCCGCCGCTCGTCGTGTGAGCGAAACCACGCGACCGGCGGGCACCGGGCCACGATCGTTCACCCGCACCGTGATCCGACGTCCGGATTCGAGGTTGGTAATCTGGGCCAGAGCCGGCAGCTGCAGCGTGGGGTGCGAGGCCGTGAGCGCCGTCTGGTCGAACGGCTCGTCATCGCTGGCACGCGGCCCGTGGGCTCCGATGATCGTCGCCAGCCCGGTTTCCGCGCCGGTGAACCGCTCGCGTGGATAGCGCCAGACGCCTAGCGCCTCGTAGGGCGCACCCACGACGTAGTGAATGGGCAACGACGGTCCC
Organism: Rhodospirillales bacterium; assembly: GCA_025350425.1. Lineage (GTDB taxonomy): Bacteria > Pseudomonadota > Alphaproteobacteria > Acetobacterales > Acetobacteraceae > JANXTF01. Next base: position 4,476 of record JANXXW010000547.1, on the reverse strand, counting down.
GAATCCGTGTGCCCGAACAAGCCCCCGCTGCAGCCGGCGAGCGCCAATGCCACCAGAACGCCACCCCTCAAGCCGTCACCGCATCCCCGAGCATACCGACGGACACGCAGTAGAAATCCGAAGGATTGTAGCGTCGGATGGCCTGGAAGTTAGGGTGAAACGCGAGATAACCCGGCCCTGATGCGCCACCCGGAAGGATAATCGCCGCCATGGCTTCCGGCGGAGCCCCCATGCGCCCGTTCAGGCCATGAACCCCCGTTCGCAGCCAATCCGCCACGGGCCGGCGATTTTCACGGCCAGCCATGGTGGTATCGAAACCGGACGGCAGCACGACTTCCTCGCCCCAGCCAAAACCAGGCCGCCAGCCTTCGCGCGACAGGTAGTTGGCGGTGGAACCGAACACGTCGCCGAGATCGTCCCAGATGTCGCGCCGGCCATTGCCCGAGTAATCGACGGCGTAGCGGAGGAAACTGTCTGGCATGAACTGGGTCTGGCCCATCGCGCCGGCATAGCTCCCGGTCATGCGTTCGGGTGTGATATCACCGTGGTCGAGAATACGCAGCGCGTCCATCAGTTCGCTGCGAAAGAAAGTGGCGCGGCGGCCTTCCCAGGCCAGCGTTGCCACCGCCTCGATCACATTGAAGCCGCCGGTGGAGGCGCCGTAGTTGCTTTCGATCGCCCAGATTCCCATCAGCACGCCAGGCGAGACGCCGTAGCGGGCCGCCACGCCACCCAACAGGTCGCGATGGCGGGCATATAGCTCACGGCCCTTGGCCACGCGCGCCTCGGATACGATGCGGCCGCGATAAACTTCCCAGGTCATGGTGAACTCGGGCTGGTGCCGGTCGAGGTCTATGACCTTCTGGTTCATTCGTACGTTGGCGAAAGCGCGGTCCAGCGTCGCCGCCGACATGCCGTGGCGGATTGCCTCCTCCTTCACACCCACGACGTAGGCCTCGAAACTCCCGCTGGAGGGCGCCGGCTTTGGGGACGCGTGACGCTCGACGGTGCGAGGCGTCGTCCGCTCGGCGGCGAGTGCGGAAGTCGCGGCCAGCGGGGCGGCGGCGGCGAGCAGGGTGCGGCGGTGCAGGAACATTACGTTTCGAGTGCCACAAACTGAGGAAGTGTTTCGGCGGACCCCGGACTGGCACGCCCACCTTTTTTGACAATACCCCGCCGTCCATTTCGGTGCCATCCGTTCGAAAAAAGAAAGTGGCATTTCGGACCTGGGCCACGATTTCGGCCCGTGCTGAATTGGCGTGGGCGCGCGAATGGCCCAAGGTCGCGCGAACAAGTCGGAGGAAACCATGGGTATCACTCAAGAGCTGTCGGTGTTTACCGCCGGGATCACACTGGAGAAGTTGCCGCCGGATGTGGTGGAACGGGCGAGGTATCTGTTGCTCGACCTGGTCGGCAACATCGTGCGCGCGCGGCACGATGCGGAAAGCACCCCTGCCCTGCTGGCGGCAGTCCGGGCGCTTGGCATGGCAGCGGGCAATTCGGGCGTGTTCGGCGACTCCGCACGCTACACCCCGGCTGGGGCCGCGTTGCTGAACGGGGCTTTAGGCCATTCGCTCGATTTCGATGACACCCATGCTGGCGGCTCCCTGCACCCCGGTGCCCCGGTGATCCCGGCGGCATTCGCGGCGGGCGAAATGGTGGGCGCATCCGGCGCCGAAGTGCTGGCCGGCATCGTCGCCGGCTATGAAGTAACCTGTCGCGTGGCCTTGGCCCTGCCCGCCGGCGAGCACTACGCGCGGGGCTTCCATCCCAGCGCCACCTGCGGCGCGTTCGGCGCGGCCGCGGCGGCATCCCGCGTGTTCGGGTTATCAGCGAGCGGCGTCGCGGACGCGTTCGGTATCGCGCTGAGCCAATGCGCGGGCAGCCTGCAATTCCTTGCCAACGGGGCCTGGACCAAGCGTTTCCAGGTCGGCTGGGCGGCGATGTCCGGGCTCGCGGCAGCTACCTTGGCGCGTGAGGGGTTCATCGGCGCGGCGGACGCTCTGGAGGGACGGCTCGGGTTCCTCAACGCCTACGCTCCCTCGCCCCGGCCGGCATTGGCGGTGGTAGGGCTGGGCCAGGAGTTCGAGTTGATGCGGACGGCGGTTAAGCCGTATCCAAGTTGCCGCTACGGCCATGCCGGGATCGACGCCGCCTTGGCGCTGCGTGCGGAGCTTGGCCTGAAGCCGGCCGAGATCGAGCACGTCACCTACGGCGTCTCCAATGCCGGCATGTTGCTGGTGGGGTTGCCCGCCGAGAAGAAGGCCGACCCGCGCAACGTGGTGGACGGCCAGTTCAGCGGACCATTCGTGCTGGCTTGCGCGCTCGTCAGTGGCGGAATGGACTGGGACAGCTATCGCCTGCTGAACGACCCGGCGGTGCGAGCCTTGTTGCCGAAGATACGCATCGAGCACGACCCGGAGATCGAGGCCGAGTTCCCGCGCAACATGTCCGGCAAGGTCACCATCGCTGCGCGCGGGGAGGTGTTCACGCGCAAAGTGGTGGTACCGAAGGGCGAGCCGGAGAACTTCCTGACCGCGGGTGAGCTACGGGCCAAATTCGCCGGCCTCACGGATGCGGTGCTGGGCACCGACCGGGCCACCCGTCTGGCTGACGCGGTGCTGGCGATCGATACCACGCCGAACCTCGCCTCGCTGATGCGTCAGGCGGGACCGTCGATGGCGGCACGGCTGGCGGGGGAGTGACCGGTCAGCCCTTGCGGTAGAACTCGCGCAGGACCGCGACTGGGCCGGTTTCGTCCGGGGCCACGCGGTCAGCCGCGATCTCGCCGTACAAGGCAGCCGCACCACGATATATGCCCCCGATCTCACCACCGCCCAGGAAGGCCGCGATTTCCTCCATTTCGGCGACCCAGCGGTAAGCCTTGTCGAACATGCCGGGCACGCTGGCCCGCAATTGGCGCAGCAATTCGGGTTGACTATCCGCGAGTTCCGCCCGCAGCACGTCGGCGACCCCAGCCTGTGCGGCTCCTAAGGCCATGGCGCTGCCGAGCGCGGTCAGGCCTTTGGTAATGCCGGCGTAGCTCATCTTCAACGCCGACGCAGCACCTATGCCGCCTTTGATCGGGCGCCAGTCGAGCCCGTATCGCGCCAACACCGCCAGTTCAGCCGCCGGCTCGCCAGAAGCATAGAAGCGCGGCCCGGCATCGTCGCCCTTGGGCGGCCCCCCGATGATCCCGGCATCGCAAAATCGCGCATTCGGCACGGCGGTGGCCACCGCGCGCACGGTCTCGGGGCTGAGCGCGTTGCAATCGACGAATACCTTGCCCGTGAGCATCGGCGCGAGGCGCTGGGCCAAGCCGAGCGCCTCGCCGGGCGGCAGGATCGAAAGCACGATGTCGGTCCACGCCACCAGATCGGGCTCACCTGGCATCAGTTGCAGTCCCTCGGCCCGCGCGGCACTGGCGGCGCTTCGCCCGGCGATAGTCAAAGCGACATCGGCACCCCGGCTTTGGAGCCGCTGCGCCACCGCCGCACCCATTGCGCCTGGAGCAATGACCGCGATACGCATCAGAAGCGGACGGAAAGGGCCAGCGAACCAAACTGGTGTAGGCCGCCCTTCTGATGCTTGAACTCCTGCGTCTGCAGCACGTGCGTGTAGGTAAGCCGCGCGCCAAACGCCATGATCGCGGCCCCGCCCTCGATCTCGCCGATCACCGGCGTTTTCTTGACGCTGAGGCTGTTGCGGAAATCGTTGCCCTCCAGCGTCACGTCATGCGCCACGGCGCGCCCGTCCGCACCCGCGAAAACGTACCAAGCAAACGGCCGAACCGGCGTGAACGCATCAAGGCCCGATTGGCCCGGCCGCAGCCGGGGCGCACCGTAATCCGATTGCAGGCCTTGCCCGAGCCGCACCACGCCGCCGGTCTCGGCATAGACGCGCAGGTTGCCGACGCCCACGTTCAACTCAGGCAGCGCATCCATCTCCAAACCGCCAAATTGGGTTAGCGGCAAGCGGAAGGTGCCTCCGGTGGTGATCTCCAACAGCGGCTCATCCTTTAGCTGGCTTCTCCAGCCGTTGTTGTGCCCTTGGCCGATCAGGTCGTGGAACCCGTTTTGCAACTGCTCGGCGCCCGCGTCCGGCCCAAGCAGGCCGATGCCGATGGTGCCGAAGGTGCGCAGGTTCGGCTTGTCGTTCAAGACCGTGAAGTTGGCCATGAGCACGCCGGCATAGGGCCGGTCGCCTCTGGGGGGGACCACGCTGCCGGTGTCACTGGGCGTATAGATCTGTTGTGTAAGGTCGAAGGCGATCCGCGTCTGCCCCTCACCCCATAGCGCCCTGCTTGCGTCGTTGAGGAAATCGGGCACCGTGCTGGTGCCCGAGGTCCAGCCAAGCCGCAATCCGTTGGTGTAGTAGCGGTCCGTCAGCTTGGCACTGCTGAGCGAGGAGTTCTCGTCCTGCAGGGTCCAGATACTCCCCGTCTCGGCGTGCGGGCTGGCTGCTGGGGTCGCCGGC
>JANXXW010000540.1 GCA_025350425.1 Rhodospirillales bacterium | reverse complement strand
CCTCGGGGGCGACAGGCCTGAGCTTGCGGCCGGTCGATTCCGCCAGCACCTGCGCCTCGCAGGCGCGCTCCAGATAGTACAGGTCGTCCCATGCCTCGGCGATGGTGGGGGCGACCACCATGACGCCGTGGTTGCGCATGAACACGATGTCGGCGTCGCCCATGCTGGCGGCGATGCGGTCGCCTTCCGCCTCGTCCAGCGCCAAGCCGTTGTAAGCCTCGTCCACCACCGTCCGGCCGTAGAATTTCAACGCCGACTGCCCGGCCCAGGCCAGCGGCGCCCCTTCCACCATCGCCAGCGCGGTCGCGTGCGGCATGTGGGTATGGAACGCCGCGCGGGCGCGCGACAGGCGCATGTGGACGCGGGCGTGGATGTAGAACGCGGTCGGCTCAGGAGTCCCCTCGCCGGACACCACGTTGCCGTCGAAGTCGCAGGTGAGCAGGCGGGAGGCGGTGATTTCCGAGAAGCCCCAGCCGTAGGGATTGACCAGGAACAAGTTGTCGCGCCCCGGCACCATGGCCGACAGGTGGTTGCAGATGCCTTCGTGCATTCCCATCCTGGCGGCGGCACGGAAGCACGCGGCAAGGTCCACGCGCGCCTGCCAAACGGCCTCGCGGTCCAGGTCGCTGTTGCGAAGCAAGGCGGGGGCGGCGGGGGATGCGAGGGGTTGGGCCATGCCGATACCTTGCAGGAAGCTCGGCGGCGGGCAAGATGGCGTTTCCCCTGATCGGAAGCCAAACCAGATGACCGGCCTGCAAACCAATCAGCGTATCGATTCGCGCCGCCTGTGGGACAGTCTGATGGACATGGCCCGCTTTGGTGCCACGCCCAAAGGCGGCGTGAAGCGCCTGACGCTGACCGACATCGACCGCCAGGGCCGCGATCATTTCCGCGCCCATTGCGAAGCGGTGGGCCTCACGGTCCGGGTGGACGCGATGGGCAACATGTTCGCGCGCCGCCCCGGGCGCGACCCCGACCGCCTGCCGGTGCTGTTCGGCAGCCACCTCGACAGCCAGCCCACCGGCGGCAAGTTCGACGGCGCGCTCGGCGTGATCGCCGGACTCGAGGTGATGCGGAGTCTCGATGATTTCGGCATCGTCACCGAGGCTCCGCTGGAGCTGATCAACTGGACCGACGAGGAAGGCAGCCGCTTCGGCCACTCGCTGATGGGCTCGGGCGTCTGGGCCGGGGTCTACACCCAGGACAGAATGCAGGCCCTGGCCGACCTCGACGGTGTGACCGTGGGCGCCGCGCTGCGCGACATCGGCTACGCCGGCCCGGAGCCAGCCGCTCCCTTCCCCGCCGACGCATATTTCGAGCTGCACATCGAGCAGGGACCGATCCTGGAAGCCGAGGGCAAGCAGATCGGCATCGTCACCAGCGCCCAGGCACAGGTCTGGTACGACGCCGTGGTGACGGGCCGGGACAGCCATGCCGGCACCACGCCCCCGGCCGCGCGACGAGACGCACTGGTGGCGGCAGCCGGGATCATCGAACTCGTGGACCGCCTGATGCGGGCGCGTGGCGAAGCCGGGCGCGGCACGGTCGGGCGGCTCAACGTTATGCCCAACAGTTGCAACGTGATCCCCGGCGAGGTCCGATTCTCGGTGGAGTTCCGCCACCCCGACGAGGCCGAGGTCGAGCGGCTCGCCGGACAGTTCCCGCGAGAGGCCGAAGTTATCGCGCGGGATCGCGGCGTGACGCTGGAATTGACCGAGCTGTTCCGCATTCCGGCCCAGCCGTTCGACCCCGGATGCGTGGACCTCGTGCGCCAGGCCGCCAGCCGACTCGGCCTGTCCGCGCGCGAGATCGTCTCTGGGGCCGGCCACGACGCGGTATACGTCGCCCGGCACGTGCCGACCGCCATGATCTTCGTGCCCTGCAAGGACGGTCTCAGCCACAACGAGTTGGAGAGCATCCTGCCCGAGGAGGCCGAAGCCGGCTGCCAGGTGCTGTTCGAGGCTGTGGTGGCACGCGCCAACCGGGCGCTATGAGCCTGATCAGCGTCGCGGCCGAACGATCGCAGGCGACGGAGAAGGTGGGAAACGAGATGGATACTTGAGGACTGATTACCTAAAATATCCCGGGTGTAAGGCACCGAGGTTGGAACCCGAGACGTTCTTCCAATCCGCCATGGTCACGAAATTGCCCTGCACTTGCTCTCGCTCGCCGCCGCTTCTAATAGCGTCGGCCCGGAGGTGAGATGCCAAACGCGGCTGGACCGATCGCCGAATCCCGGCACCTGGCGGTGCGCCTAGCGCGCGCGCCTACTGCCGAGCGGCGGATGGCGGACGCGATTCGCGCCCACGCCACCGATATGGCCGCACTCGCGCCCGGCACACGGCTTGGCCCCGCGATCTCGGGCGCAGAGGTAGCTTCCGCACTCTGGACGCGGTTTCTGAAATTCGACGCGGCGGACCCGCATTGGCCCGACCGAGACCGTTTCGTGCTGTGCCCAGCCGATGGCGGGCCGCTGCTCTACGCGCTGCTGCACCTCACTGGCTACGCCGGCCTCGGCGCCGAGAACCTGTGCCGTTTCGGCCAGGACCATTCCGGCCTGCCGATCCAGCCGCAATTCGGCGCGCACGCCGCGATCGAAACCAGTGCCGGAGCGCCGGGTGAGGCGTTCGGGGTCGCAGTCGGCCTGGCGCTAGCCGAACGCCTTCTCGCCGCACGCTTTGGCAAAAGCCTGGTCGATCACCGCACCTGGGCCGTGGTGTCCGATGACGACCTCGCCGCCGGGGTCTGCCAGGAGGCAGCTAGCCTGGCCGGTATGTTGCGGCTGGAGAAGCTGACTCTGCTTTGGCACGAGGCGCCCGAGGCCGAAGGCGTGGAGCCGAGTGCTGACGACGTGCCGCGCCGCTTTGCCGCTTCCGGCTGGACCGTGCGCCGCGTGGCCGGCGACGACCCGGCCGAAATTGTTTCGGCGCTGTCGATGGCGGTGCGCTCGAAGAAGCCCAGCCTGATCGCCTGCCGCCATGCGCCGGCGCAGGATGCCGTCTGGACTGACGGCGAGGCGCGCGGCCTGCGCTGGCCGCACCCGGCGTTCGACCTGCCGGAGCCGATCGCGGCGATGTGGGCCAAGGCCGGCGCGCGCGGCGCCACCGCCCGCCGCGGCTGGCTCAAACGGCTCGCCCGCCACCAGCATCGCGCCGAGTTCGAGCGCGTCACGGCGGGCCGCCTGCCCGACGATTTCCATGAGACCGTGACGCGGATGAAGCAAGCGCTGACGCGCGGCCACGCCTCGGACGGCGGCGCAAGCGTCACCCGCCAGGCGCTGGACATCCTGTCGGAAGCCGTGCCCGAACTGGTTGGTGCGACCACCGACACCACCTCGGTCATGGTCGGGCTGGACAGCATCGCGCCCACCAGCATGGCCGCCAGCATGTCTGGCCGCGTGCTGCGGTGCGGCGCCCGCGCGCACGGGATGGCGGCGCTGGCCAACGGGCTCGCGCTGCACGGCGGGTCGGTGCCGTTCGGGGCCGGGCTGATGCGGGCGGCGGACGCGATCCGCCCGGCGCTCCGGCTGGCCGCCGCCATGCACCAGCGCGTCGTTCATTCGCTGTTGCAGGAGCCGCACGCGGCGCCTCCGCCAGACCATTTGGCGGCGTTGCGAGCGATGCCCAACCTGCACGTGTTCCGTCCGGCCGACCCGCTGGAACTGGCCGAGAGCATGGAACTGGCCATTCGCCGCGCCGATGGGCCGAGCGTTCTGGTGCTAAGCCTGCCCGCCCCGCCCGGCCTGCGCGCCGATGGCGGCGAGAATCGCTGTGCCCGTGGCGGCTATGTGCTGGCCGAGGCAGACGGGCCGCGCCAGGCAACGCTGATCGCGACGGGCGCCGAAGTCGCCTGCGCCATGGAGGCACGCGCCACGCTCGCCGCCGAAGACATCGCCGTCGCCGTCGTGTCTCTGCCCTGCTGGGAGCTCTTTTGTCACCAGGACGAAGCATATCGTGCGGCAACGCTCGGCGGCGCGCCGCGCTTTGGGATTGAAAGCGGCTGCGCCTTTGGCTGGGATCGCTGGTTGGGACCCGAGGGCCAGTTTATCGGCGTGACCGGTCCCTCCCTCGCCGGCAATCTCGGCGACATCCACCGCCAGTTCGGCCTGACGCCTGACGCCATCGCCGCCGCCGTGAAGCGGCGCCTCGCACCATCCGCCCCGCCCGCCTGACATTCGAAAGGACTGACTTATCATGGCTGTGAAGGTCGCTATCAACGGCTTCGGACGCATCGGCCGCCTCGTGCTGCGTGCCATCATCGAGAGCGGGCGCGAGGACGTCGTGCCGGTCGCCATCAACGACCTCGGCAGCGTCGAGGCCAGCGCGCATCTGTTCCGCTACGACTCGGTGCATGGCCGCTTCCCAGGCAAGGTCGAGGTGTCCGGCGATACCATCACCATCCGCCATGCGGGCCGCGTTTGGGGTCCGATCAAGGTCTCGGCCGAGCGCGACCCGACCAAGGTTCCGTATCAGGGCATCGACGTGGCGATGGAATGCACCGGCATTTTCACCTCGAAGGAAAGCGCGTCCCAGCTGATCCAGGCCGGCGCCCGCAAGGTGATCATCTCGGCGCCGGGCGACGGCGTGGACGCGACCATCGTCTACGGCGTGAACCACGCCGTCCTGACGCGGGACATGACCGTCATCTCCAACGCCTCCTGCACCACCAACTGCCTGGTGCCGATGGTTAAGGTGTTGCACGACCATTACCGCGTGCTGCGTGGCTACATGCTGACCATCCATTCCTACACCGGCGACCAGCGCACCGTGGACACGCTGCACAAGGACCCGCACCGCGCCCGTGCCGCCGCCGCCAACCTGATCCCGACCAGCACCGGGGCCGCGCGCGCCGTGGGCCTGGTGATGCCGGAATTGAAGGGCAAGCTCGACGGCAGTTCGATCCGCGTGCCGACGCCCAACGTGTCGCTGGTTTCGCTCGACGCGATGCTGGAGCGGACGCCGACCAAGGACGAGATCAACGCGGCCATGAAGGCGGCCAGCGAGGGAGCGTTGAAGGGCGTGCTGGACTACAACACCGAGCCGCTGGTCAGCAGCGACTTCAACCACTCGCCCGCTTCCTGCACGTTCGACGCGACCCAGACGGCCGTGGTGGACGGCGCGATGGTTCGTATCATGGGCTGGTATGACAACGAGTGGGGCTTCTCGAACCGCATGTCGGACACGGCCGCCCTGTTCGGATCACTGTGATGGTGGTCCGCACGCTGGACGGGCTCAACGTACGCGGCAAGCGCGTCCTGCTTCGGGCCGATCTGAACGTGCCGGTGCGTGACGGGCGCATTTCTGACCTGACCCGGATCGAGCGGCTGCTGCCGACGATCCGGGAACTGGCCGAGGAAGGTGCGCGGGTGATCGTCCTGAGCCATTTCGACCGCCCGAACGGCACGCGCGTGCCGGCGCTGTCGCTGGCGCCGATGGCGAGGGCATTGAGCGAGGTCCTGGGGCATCCCGTGACTTTCG
>JANXXW010000158.1 GCA_025350425.1 Rhodospirillales bacterium | reverse complement strand
CGCGACGGCTATGGCGGTGGTGAGCCAGCCGAGCGAGGCGGTGCGCTCGAACTGGGCGGCGACGAAATTGCCGACCGCGAGGGCAGCGAGGCCCAACACCAGGATGGCCCCGCCACCGCCGAGCAGGGCGACCGTGCCGATGCCTTTCGACGGAAGCGGCGTCACGACAACGGGGAGCTGTTCCAGCCGGGGGGCGGGCTGGATTTCGAATTCGAGGCGCGGGCGGATGCGGGTTTCGCTCACGGCAGAAGGTCCTCCAGGAGGAACACGAGCAGATCGTCCAACCGTATATGGGGCACTCCTCCCCGTCCGCCGAGGGGTAGGCGCACGGGTTCGAAATCCGGCAGCGACAGGAACGGGTGAGTCCAGAACGAAGCATCAGGCGGATCACTTGGGACTTCGCCGGGATAGGAGCGGGCGAGGCGGTCAGCCCCGATGACACGGCCGCGGACGGCGGAGACGGGGTGGCCTTCGAGTTGCCAGACGATGTCCTCGGTGCAGCGCACAGAAGCGAGCGCGAAGGCGGCGGTAGGGCCGCGCGCGCCGGTCTGCGTGAGCCCCGCGACCAGCGATTTGAGGTTGGCGCGCTGGCGTTCGGCCACATGGTCGGACTTTCCGGCAGCGAAGGCGACGCGGCGAATGCCGCCGAGGGCTGGCACCAGACGCGCGAGCCATGCGGGAAGTGCTGTGCCGCTCCAGCGCAATGCACTGGCGGCGGCCTCCAGGGCGGCGGCGGCATCGGCGAACGCGGCGGGTCCCGCATGGAGAGCGCCGAGCACGTCGGCGAGCACCACAAGGCGGTCGATCCGGCCAAAGCCGGGTCCGCCGAGTTCGCGCCGGGCGGCATCGCGGTAACGGTCGAAGCGGTCGGAGAGCAATGAAACCAGTGGGTTGCGGCCAGTCATGGGGAAAAACCGCATCCACGGCGGCGTCGGCCCCGGGGGTGGCATCAAAAACCTGCCGGGTTGCAGCAGCGCCAGACCACGCTCGTCACGCAGGCGGCCCAGCATGGTTCGGTACAACTCGTGGCCAGTGGAAGCCAGCGTCTCGTCGGCGCCGGCACGGGCTGGCAAGCCGCTGGTAAACCCGAAAAAAGATGCCGCAATGTCAATTGTTTCCAGCCGCTTGAGAGTAGCGGCCGACCACGTGGAAAAATCCTGGTCGAGCATGGGGAGGTCCAGCAGCCACTCGCCGGGGTAGTCCACCAACTCCAGCCGGAACGCGGTGGGAGGCAACGCGGCGGCCAGGCCCGCACGACTTATCTCGACATCGAACGCCAGCAGGCTGATGGCGTTGGTGCGGGCCGGCCAATGCGGCGGATCGGCGGCCAGGGCCGCGAGATGGGCCGGATAGTCAAAGCGTGGCATGTCGGCAGCACCCGCCGAGGCTACCGAGACTCGAACGCTACGCCCTTGTAATCGCTTCGATAATGAGGGAAGCGCAGGTAACCCTGCGCTCATTGCCAGCAGGTTTGCGGCCAACGATGTCAACATCGCCGTCTTACCGGCACGTGCCAGTCCGGTGATGCCGACGCGGACCGTGGGCCGCCCAAACGGCACGACGGGGGGCAACCAGCCCCTCGCCGTGCCGAGTGCCGTGTCGAAAAGGTTCAGCGCTGGACTAACTCGATCTTGTAGCCGTCGGGGTCTTCCACGAAAGCAATGATCGTGGTGCCGTGCTGCACCGGACCAGGCTCGCGGGTGATCTTGGCCCCGGCCGCGCGCAACTTCTCGCAGGTGCCGTACACATCCGGCATCCCGATGGCGAGATGGCCGAACCCGGTGCCGACCTCGTAGCCGTCATCCTGGCCGTAATTGTAGGTCAACTCGATCTCGGCCTGCCCGCCAGCGTTGCCATCGCCGTAGGCGACGAACACGAGGGTGTATTTTCCCCCGGGAACATCGTTTCTACGGAGCTCTTTCATGCCCATTGGGCCGGTATAAAAGGCCACGCTCTGGTCCAGGTTCTTCACCCGGAGCATGGTGTGAATGAACGTTTTGTTATCAGCCATACCTATTTTCCTTCTGTCATCCGCTCCGGCCCGATCCCCAATAGGAACAGGCCATACCTATCGGCGGCCGCGACCATCGCCGGCTGGTCCGCCAGGATCGTGCCGCCCGCTTCGAACGCCACGCCGCGCAATCCGGCACGCGACGCGGCCTCCATCGTCCCCGGCCCGATCGTCGGCAAGTCTGCGCGACGGTCCTGGCCGGGTTTGACCAGTTTCACCAGAACCCCGCCCGGTCCCGGCCGTTTCAATCCACTGGCGCGTTCCAGCATCGCGTCAGTGCCCTCGATCGCTTCGACGCACAGCACGATGCCCTGTTGCACCACGCAGCCCTGGCCGACATCGACGGCGCCGAGCGCCTGGGCCACCTTTATCGCGCGGTCGATATCGGCGCTCGCCTGCGCGTCCGGGCCTGCCACCGTGAGCAGGCCCGCCGGCCCGAGTGCCTCCGTCAGCACCTCGTGCGCGCCGATCACCCGGAACCCCTCGGTTCCCAACACGCGCACCACGGCGGCCAGCAACCCATCGTCCCCGGCGAACGCGGCCCGGCCGATGCGGGCCAGGATGCGCGCGCCCTCGGCATCGGGCCGCAGATCGAGGATGGACGGACGCCGGACCGGCCCCACCAGCACGAGATCGCGGCATTTATGCGCCCGCAACAACGCGAGGATGCGACCCGCCGCGCCGATTCGGGCGAATTCATGCGTAAACGGCGCCAGCACCGCAGGCTCCGCGTAGCCCTCCAGTCCCACCAGGAACACTGCACGTCCCGCCGCGCGCGCGGCGGCTGCCACCTGACCCGGAAATGCGCCGCCACCCGCGAGAATACCAAGCGTCCGGTTGTCTGGCGCCGGTTGGTCGCCGCTCATGCGGCTTGTTCGTCTTCCTGTGCGTGAACCGCGCTGCGGATCAGGCCACGCTTGCTAGGCGCGTCGATGAAGGCCAGCACCTCGTCCACCAGCACCTCGCCCGCGAAGCGCTGCTGCACGGCGCACAGCCGCTCGGTGAACACGCCATCGCCCCGGAACTGCATCTGGAACGCCGCCCGCAACGCTTGTATCTGTGCCCGGTCATAGCCGCGCCGCTTCAGTCCCACGAGGTTCAGTGCCGCCAATCGCGCCCGGTTTCCGATCACGCTACCGAACGGGATCACGTCCGCCTCCACGCCGGAAACGCCGCCGATCATCGCCCCGCGCCCGATCCGCACGAACTGGTGGATCGCTGCTGCCCCGCCGATCACGGCGTTGTCGCCGATGGAGACATGACCGCCCATGACCACGTTGTTGGCGACCACCACGCCGTCCCCGATCTCGCAATCGTGCGCCACGTGGACCACCGCCATCAGCAGACAATCCGCCCCCACCTTCGTCAGTCCGCGCCCCGTGACGGTGCCGCGATGGATGGTGACGTGCTCGCGCACCTGCGTTCGGGCGCCAACCTCGCACTCCGTTGGTTCACCGCGATACTTCAGATCCTGCGGCGCCATGCCCACCGTGCAGAACGGATACAGCACCGCATGGGCCCCGATCTGCGTGCGCCCATCGACCACCACATGGCTGATCAGGTGGGCGTCGCTGCCGATCACCGCCTCCGCGCCGACAGTGCAGAACGGACCGATGCGCGCGCCTTGGCCGATCATGGCACCCTCGGCCACAATCGCGGTGGCGTGGATGAAGCTCAAGGGCTGGCCCGTTCCATGATCATTGCGGCATAGGTTGCCTCGGCGACCGACACGCCATCGACCATCGCCACCGCTGTGAACTTCCACACGTTGCCCCGGCTCCGCACCTTGGTGCAGTGGATGTGCAACTGATCTCCAGGCAAGACGGGGCGGCGGAATTTCGCTCCCTCGACCGACATGAAGTACACCACCCGCCCGGCCGAATCTGGCCCAAGCGTCTCCACCACCAGCACGGCGGCGGTCTGCGCCATCGCCTCAATGATGAGCACGCCCGGCATCACGGGATGGCCAGGGAAATGCCCCTGGAAGAAACTCTCGTTGATCGACACGTTCTTCACCCCGACCGCGGACCGGTTGCGGACGAGGTTTATGACGCGGTCGATCATCAGGAATGGATAGCGATGCGGGATCGCATGCATGACACGGGCGATATCTATCGTCTCGCCACGCTCGGTATCGCCTGTTGGCTCGTCTTGGATTTCCGCCGTGCCGTCCATGTAGCTCAGCCTGATTTCGTGTCCGCCGCAGAGGTCGCGGCCCCTGGAGTCCTGTCGTTCCGCCGTTCGGCCAGCCGCTTCAACGTAGCGACCTGCCGAAAAAACGCCTTGGCGGGCATCGCCGGACTACCAACAACTTCGGCACGATCGGGAAGATCGGACATAACTCCTGCCTGACCACCGATTCGCACTCTGTTGCCAATGCGAAGGTGGCCTGAAAAGGCCGCTTGTCCACCAACCTGCACCAAATCTCCCAGTGTCGTTGAACCAGAGATGCCGACCTGCGCCACGATAACGCAACAACGGCCAAGTTGGACGTTGTGGCCGATCTGCACCAGATTGTCGAGACGGCTGCCGGCCCCGATCACCGTGTCAGAAGCCGAGCCACGGTCGATGGTGGTATTGGCGCCCACTTCCACGTCGTCTTCCAGGATCACCCGCCCGAGTTGCGGAATGCTGACGAACCCGGTGGGCGCCTGCGCGAAGCCGAACCCGTCCTGCCCGATCCGCGCACCCGGATACACTCGGACCCTGTTCCCCAGCACCGCGTGCGACAGCGTCACATGCGCGTCGATACGACAATCCGCCCCCATCCGGACGCCCTGCCCCACCACCGTGCCGATGCCGATGCGGCATCCAGGCCCGATCTCGGCCCTGGCCCCAATGACAGCGAACGGTCCGATTTCGGCCGTGACACTCACCACGGCGAGTGGATCGACCAAGGCAAGCGGATGGATGCCAGGCTCGCCAGGGGGTTCGGGATGGAACAGCGCCGCCACTTTCGCCCAGCCGAGATAGGGCTCGGTGGTCACTATCGCCACCATTCCGGCGGGGACCTTGGCCACGAGGTCGGGATGCACGATCACCGCGCCCGCCTTGCTGGCCATGAGGGCGCCGATGTAGCGGCGGTTGTCCAGAAAGGACACCTCGTTGGCCGACGCCGAGGCGAGCGATGCCACACCGTCCAGCAACAGAGCGATATCAGGCGCAATTCCACCCGCCACCGCCGTGACATCGGCCAGACTATGCGGACCGCTACAGGCGAAGAACCGCCCGTCTCCCGCCGTCACATCTATCGGCGGACGGGCACGGCGGGCGGCTGCCCGGTGGCCGGAGCACCGTCCGACGCTATGGCCGGTGCCGTGACCACGATACCCGCCTTGGCACCCTGCGCTTTCACGAAATCGACCGGCGAGACACCCTCTGGCGGGATCATGACGGTTGGCATGATCTTGTTCATCTGCACCGCCACGTCGTCTGTGATGTCGAACTGCGCGATGTTCAACGCCACTTGCTGGCGGTGCAGCACGAGATTCATACCCCTGCTATCGGCCACCTGCCGGATCACTGCGATCAGCATCCGCTCGATCTGCGCCAGGGAATACTGCGCGTCCTCCTGGATGATCCGGTTGCGATCACGGAAGCTCTTTTGCGAGTTGGTCACCCGGTCCTGAAGTTCGCGCTCACGCGTCCTCACCTGATCGGGCGAAAGCTTGGCGCGCTCGTTGGCAAGGGAAACCTGCAACTCGCGCCACGCAGCCTGTTCCTTCTGGGCGTCGTCGTTCAGCTTGGCGCGGCGCTCTCCGATGGTCTTTTCCACCTGCTGGGCCGCGCTCGCGGCGCGCATCACTTCGGGCACGCCCATCACCCCAATCACGGCCGTGGGGGGCGCTTCACCCTTCGGTAGCGCCGGTAGCTCGGCCAGTGGCGGCAGGCTGACCTGTGGGCCGACAGGCTCCGGCGGCTGACCCTGAATTTGGCTCTGGTCCTGGCCACCGCCGGGGTCACCCGCCGCTGGGCGCGTCGGCGCGGGTC
>JANXXW010000157.1 GCA_025350425.1 Rhodospirillales bacterium | reverse complement strand
TGCACAGCCGCCACGACCCGTTCACGCAGATCCATCGAGTAGGGACGTGTCATCGTCTGACCTCCAAACCGGTCAGATCATCGAATCAGACTTCAGACCGCGCCGGGACCCCCGATTCTCTCAGAGACGGTCACGCTCTAGCTCCGCTTCGAGTTCTATATGACAGCCTGCGTCAACGCCCTCGCCTGAACAAAGTGGCGGCTGGTGACACGAGTGTCGGCTGGTGACACGAGTGTCGGGTCGGGGCCAAATTAATCTTATGGTAGCGCTGCAAGTGAGGGTTCGCGCTTGGCCAATTGGTCTCGCCAAAGTCTCAGCAGCAGCAGCAAAAGCAAGCCTGATAACATCGTGCTCGGCGCAAGCCCGATGAGCTTGGCCGACAAATCGCCAACTGCAGTCCCCGTCGCGCGAATGGCTACAATTGTAAACCAGTAATAGATCGCCACCGCCAGCCAACCTGCGCGCCCGACGCTTAAAGCGAATACCACAATTCCTGAGAGAGCGACGGAAGCGACTGGAAGACCCAATCCTGACCGGAACGATGCAAAATCGCCAATGGCTGTCCCGAGCGTCCCGGCGACAAGCATGATATACCAGTAATTGGCGTCGATCGGTGGCAATCCGATCCGTCTAGGCGCTGTCGTTGCGGGCGGCCTCCAAGGGACACGGGCGTAAACCAGCATCGCCAGCAGCAGCGCCATTAGCACGCCGATGGCCGGCGCTATCCCAATCCAAAATGCCGTGAAGTCAGCGAGGTTCGTGGCGGCGGTTCTGACCACCACGATAGCCAACCAATAGTATGCCTGACAGGCTTTGGGATCGCGGCGTTCGAAATAAACGATGGCCGCGAATGCCACCGCGAGCAACGGAAGCCCACTTATAAACCGAAACAGGCTAGCAAACGCGTCGGCGGTGTTACAGCCGAAGATGCTTGCAATCGAGAGCGCGGCCCAGTACCGCGCCCCTCCTGATGGCACATGATGTCGCTGCACGTTCAATCCGGAAAAATTGGCTTGGCGAGAATAAGGCAGCGAGTTGCTTAGATGGGAAGCGCGTTCGTCAATCGGGGCCGGATGGTCAATCGCACTTCGACCAGCCGCAATGAACGCAGCTCAGGCAACCAGCCTCACGCACCAAGCCGGGCTGGCTGCATTTCGGGCAGTGTTGGCCGAGTTGTGTCATGACCGGGGTTTCCACCGCTGTGGCCGTAGGCTGGCTGGCGGGTTTCTCGGCCGGCGTAAGAAACCCCGTCCCGATCATGTGACGCTCGATAATGTCGCCGATCGCCGCGACCAACGAGCCGATATACCGGCCATTGCTCCACTGGCCGCCGCGCGGGTCGAACACCTGCTTCAGCTCCTCGGCCACGAACGCGACTTCGCCGCCCCGGCGGAACACCGCGCTGATCATGCGTGTGAGGGCCACGACCCACGCATAGTGCTCGAGGTTCTTCGAGTTCACGAAGATCTCGAATGGCCGCGAAACACCATCCTGCTCGATATCGTTGATGGTGACGTACATCGCATGCTCGCTGTCGGGCCAACGCAGCTTGTAGGTCGCACCGCTGAGCTTGTCGGACCGCGTCATCAGCTCCGCCGTTCCAAAAGTCGCTGGAACCACTGCCACGGCCGGCCTCACCTCCAGCACCGATCCGGTGATCGCGTTGGGCCGGTAGGTCGTGCATCCCTTGCAGCCGCTGCGGTAAGCGTCGAGATACACCTCTTGGAACGCCTCCAGGCTGATGTCCTCGGCCACATTGACGGTTTTCGAGATCGCGCTGTCAACGTGGCGCTGCACGGCCGCCTGCATGCGGATATGCTCGACCGGCGTTAGCTCCTGCGCGGTGACGAAATGCGCCGGCAGCGGCGCCTCCTCACCATGCAGTGCGCGGAAGCGGCGCAGAGCGTAGTCGGACACCTCTTCCTCCGTCCTGGACCCGTCCGGCTGCAGCACCTTGCGGGTGTAAGCGAGCGCGAACACCGGCTCGACGCCGCTGGAGACGTTGTCGGCCACCAGCGAGATGGTGCCGGTCGGCGCAACCGAGGTTAGCAGCGCGTTGCGGATACCGTGTTCGGCGATCAGCGCGCGCACGTCCTCATCCATCTCGCGCACGGTTTCGCCCGCGAGGTAGGCGTCCCGATTGAACAATGGGAACGCGCCCTTCTCCCGCGCCAGACCAGCGGAGGTGAGGTAGGCGGAACGGCTGATCTGTCGAGCCCACTCCTCTGCCCGTTCCGCGGCATTGACCGAGCCGTAGCGCAGACCGACCATCATCAGCGCGTCGGCCAGACCGGTCATCCCAAGCCCGATCCGGCGCTTGGCGATGGCCTCCTGGCGCTGCGCCTCCAGCGGGAAGCCAGACACGTCGATCGTGTTGTCCATCATGCGGATCGCCACGGCCACGAGGTCGGCCAGCTCCGCCAGATCGAGATGGGCTTGCGGGGTGAAGGGCGCCCGCACCAGGCGGGCGAGGTTGATGGAGCCCAGCAGGCACGCGCCATACGGCGGCAGCGGCTGCTCGCCGCATGGATTGGTGGAGTGGATTTGCTCGCAGTAGGCGAGGTTGTTGCGCGCGTTGATCCGGTCGATGAAGATGACGCCGGGTTCGGCATAGTCATAAGTGGCACGGGTAATGCTGTCGAACAGCGCGCGGGCACGCAGCACCCTATAGGTCTTGCCGCCGAACACCAGCGGCCACTCAGCGTCGGCCTTAACGGCCGCCATGAAGGGGTCGGTCGCGAGCACCGAGAGATTGAAGTTTCGCAGCCGGCCGACCTGACGCTTGGCGGCGACGAAGTTCTCGATGTCAGGATGGTCG
Source organism: Rhodospirillales bacterium (assembly GCA_025350425.1). Taxonomy (GTDB): domain Bacteria; phylum Pseudomonadota; class Alphaproteobacteria; order Acetobacterales; family Acetobacteraceae; genus JANXTF01. The sequence continues at coordinate 8,660 of JANXXW010000157.1, read as the reverse complement.
CAGCGCAAGGTCGCCATCATGGCGCCCCGGCGCGCGCCGGCTGACATGATGGTGCGACACATGCTGTCCCACACATCCATGAACGACAGCGGACCAGACGCGTCCGCGCCCACGCCCCGTACCAGAGCGCCCTTGGGACGCAGCGAGGAGAAATCGTAGCCGATCCCACCACCCTGCTGCATGGTCAGTGCGGCCTCGCGCAGATGATCGAAGATGCTGCCCAGGTCGTCGCCGATGTCGCCCATGACGAAACAGTTGAACAGCGTCACGCGCCGCTCGCTGCCGGCGCCGGACAGGATGCGGCCGGCCGGCAGGAACCGGAAATCCGCGAGGGCCTCGTAGAACGGCTGCTCCCACCGGGTGGCCTCAGTTTCAACACTCGCGAGCGCGCGGGCCACACGGCGCCAGCTATCCTCGATTGTGAGATCGACCGGCGTACCGTCGACAGCTTTGAGCCGGTATTTCGCGTCCCAGATCTGGCGGGAGATCGGCGCGACGTGATCGATGGCGGAGTGGGAAGTCGATTCGATGTCCATGCCCGTCACTCTACTCTCATTTCGCTTGTCGCCGTCGCTCGTGGCCATTTGGCTCGAGATACTGCATCAGCTCGATACATGGATCGGCATTGGAACTCTGGAAGAGTCTTGAACAATTTGAGCTACCGAGCGTCACCATCAGACTGGCGTAGAGGGTAAGAGCTCGCAATTAGCGGTCAGATTCTGCTCGTTGCGGTATGAACTAGGCCGATTTTAACCCCAAATGCGTTCGTGGCGCCTCCTTCCGCCCCTACAAGCAGACCTGGGGCAACATCCACAAGATCGTGGGTGCGCCCGAGGTGACCCGGCATCTGACCTCCAAAGGCCAGCGCCAGGACGGGCAGGCCGGTCATGATCCACAACGCTGGACGAAAGTCGGCACCCTGCAGCAGCAGCCCGCCCAGGAAGAAGCCGAAGCCCTTCATCGCGTTCTTGGATTAGGTGAACCACGCGACCCAACGCTACAGTTGCTCGGCACCCCCTTCCGACGCCGCCTTGATGGCCGACTTGGACGCGGTTTTGGTAAGATCCTTGGCCACGCCGGCGACGCCTTGCGCCGCCATCACCCAAGCTAGAGACAGGCCCGAAATCCAGTCCGGCGACAACGCCGAAAGTAGCAGCAGACCCGTGATCTGAAGCGACAACCCCACGGACAGCATGCGCAGCGCGCCGTCCGTTAGCGTGAAGCTCCAGTAGGCCCCGGTCACGATCAGGTAGTTGCGCGCTAATCCCATCAGAGGGTGGGCTCTGCGATCAGGCAGGCCAGGTCCACCATGCGGCAGGCGCAGCCGACCTTGTTGTCGTACTAGACTATAGACCTTCAGAAGCGTGGCGTCAGTCACCATCGTGCAGGTGCCGCCTTCGATAGCGCTGCAGGTGTCGTTGCAACAGTCCGCAGACACCCGGGGGCCGCGCCTCGAAGCCCAGGATGCCGGCGAGCGGTTCTGTCGCTGGCGCACGGAACAGCGCGTTCACCTCGTCCTCCGCGGCGGGCCGCTCCAGCTCGAACACGCAATCCGTCAGGCTGGCGTTCAGCACGGGGGCGCGCACGGCATGGCCGTTGAGCTTGCCTTGCAGCTCCAGATAGATCAGCCCGATCGCGGTCGCGCTGCCGGTCGTGGTCGGCTGCATCGGCATCCAGCACGGCCTTGACGGCCGGGGCGAGGCAGTTGGTCGTGCAGGATGCGTCGGTGAGCAGGCGGTGCCGCGCCGGGTCATACAAGTGGTTGTTGACGCCGAGCACGATGTTGAGCGCGGCCGGATCCATCACCGGGGCAACGACGATTACCGGTTTTACACCACGGTCGAAGTAGCTGGCGAGCTAATCGGGTTTGAGGAACTTGCCGGTGCACTCCAGCACCACGTCGCACCCGAGGTCGCCCCAGGGAACGTCGGCGAGCTGCGCCGCTGCCGTGAAACCGATGCGATGGCCGTTGATCGTGATCGCCTCATCATACGCCTCAAACCGAGTGCGCCAACGGCCACGTACGATCTCGAACTCGAGCAGGTGCGCTGTGGCTGGAGCGCCGCTTTTAGCTCGTTGACGTGCACGATATCGAGCCGGTTGCGCCCGCGGGGGTCGTCGTCCGGCCGGTCCATCCCACCCATTGCCGCCCGCAGCGCAGCCGGCCGATGCGGCCCATGCCGTTGATGCAGACGCGCATCCTGGCTAGGCCCGTATCGCGTCGCTACGCTCGTCGACGCGGGCGCGCACCGCCACGCGGTCGAGCGGGACGAATGGCAGCGCGATAAAGATACAGATCCGGCGCTTGAGGCTGGCGTATATCTTATTGAGCAAGACCCCCTGCAGTGCCTCGCTGCCGGTGAAGTCCGCAAGGTCGGGCAGCGGTCAGAACACGGTGACGGCCTTGTTGCCGAAGTCCGGGCAGGCCTGCCATGCAAGGGGTCGCAAAGGGCGATTATGAAGTCCATGCGGGGCGCTTCGGGACCCATGAACTCGTCCCAGGATTTGCTGCGCAGTAGGGACACGTCGTGGCCGAACGTGCGCAGCTTTGCCATCACCTCCGGCCGTGGTGCGAGGAACGGATCGGAGCCAGCGGAATAGACCTGGAAGCGATCCCGACCAAGCTGTTCAAGGATGGCTTCGGCCATGATCGACCGGGCGAAATTGTGCGTGCACAGGAATAGCACGTCGAAGGCGGGAGTCATGGTCGTGTCCTCCTTGGGAAAATCGGGCAGCAGGCGGGCCAGATCGCCGCACGGCTCGGGGCGGCCGCCACAACAGATCTCGGTCAGAAACCCCAGAAGGTCGCGCAATCCCTTGATGCGAACGGCGTAGATGATCTGGCGTCCCTGCCGGGTGGATTGTGTCAACCCTGCCTGTCCCAGCGCGCCGAGGTGAAAGGACAGGGTGGACGACGGCACGCCGAACTGGGACGATTTCGCCTGCGGGTAGACCATTTTCGCTCTATGCAATCAGCCGACGGATCGTGTTCAGCCGCTTTACTTGTGCAAATACGCCAAAACCTTGTGCGGCGATGTCAGTTTCATTATTCTAATATTCTCGAAGTCTTTGTTTGAGCAAGAATGCAGGTTAGCTGACACGAAACTTTACAAAGCTGATCGCACTGCGAGTTGTTTAACAAGCGCCCTGGGTCAGATCGGCGCGTTTGCACGGGTAACTCTAACAGGTCGCTGAAAAACCTCTTATCCTGATGCGAGCGTATCGGATTTAATAGCCCATGTGACCGACACCCTTTGGGTGGGCGGAAGACGCGGTTTTAACGAGCGACGACGGTCTTTTCAGGTATGTCCGGCCATAAAGCTGGATCTCCAAGAACCACCCACTGCGGATCATCCGCACGCTGACTGCCCAAGCCCTGGCCGCACTCAACGCGCGGTTCGCCCAATTCTACGCCAAGAACGGTCGCCCCTCGATCCCACCCAAGCAACTGCTGCACGCTCTACTGCTGCAAGCCTTCTACACGATCCACTCGGAGCGGCAGCTCATGGAGCAACTCAACTAAAACCTCGCGTTCCTGTGGTTTGTCGGGCTTTCAGTGGACGATCCGGTCTGGGTGCCCACGGTGTCTAGCAAAAATCGCGCCCGGCTGCTGGAAGGCGACAGTGCGGCGGCCTTCAGGACAGCGGTGCTGACCCTGCCCCGGGTGCAGGCGCTCCTGTCGGACGAGCATTTCTCGTTCGACGGCACTCTTATTAAGGCGGGGGTAAGCATGAAGAGCTTGCCGCCGCGAGGACGGCCATTGCGAACCGCCGTCGCCGGGTCGCAATGGCGAGCGCAACTGCCAAGAAGAAGGAAGATCGAACGAGACGCACGCCTCGACCAGCGACCCGGACGCGCGGCTTGCCCGCAAATCCGGCGGCCAAGAAGCCAAGATGGGCTTCATCGGTCATTTGCCGATGGAGAATTGCAACGGGCTGATCGTGGATGCGCGGCTGACGCTGGCGAGCGAGACGGTCGAGCCCGAAGCGGCATTGGACATGCTGGAGGAGCTACCTGCCGGGGGCCACAAAACTGCCTGCGCGGACAAGAACTACGGCACGGCGGCGTTTGTCGCAACGGCTCGCGCGCTGGAGGTGACCCCGCACGTGGCACAGGACATCACCGCGCATCATGGCTTTAACATCGATGGCCGCACGACGCGCCAAGACGGCTACCGTGTGAGCCAAGTCATCCGCAAACGGATTGAGGAAGCCAACGGTTGGATCAAGAAGGTTGGCGGGATGGCGGAGAGTAAGTTCAGCGGCCTTCCGCGGGTGGGCTGGATGTTCACCTTGCAGGCTGCGGCTTACAATCTGATCCGCTTGCCCAGGCTGCTGGCCACAGGGTGAGTCTGTTCGGATCGAGCCCGGAGGCTGGAATAGCGGCTTTCGGGCATCGGGGAAATACATGATTTTGGCCTTGGATACTAAGACTCCAAGCCTGGAACACGGATCTTAAGCTTCACACAGGGCTTTTTCAGCAGCCTGCTAAGCGTTCGCGCAACGCGCTCGTTTTTGGCCTGCTCACAGCATTTAGCGTTGCTGATCTGGCCAGAGGCCGATAAACTGCATCGCCTGAGCGTAGTACTCGACTCTATCCGCCTGGGGAACGGAGCTTAGTCACCACGCTTCGAGTATCCTTAGGAAGACGATAGGTTGTAGGATCTGGTGTCAGGGATGTGGTTCGACGTGCTGGATCTTTCGCAAAGCGTTACCTTGCGCTGCGGGCACTGATCGCCGCGCTTCTGAAAGACAGTTGCGCGTATCTGCGAGGTGGCTTGAAGTCCATATCTTTTGGTTATCATCGGAGACAGTGTTTTTGCGGAGGATCGCGAGGCGTATGCGAGGATCTACGCCTATCTAATACACCAAACTGCGCTGCTTTAAGAACGACCGAAACTGAAGATCATAGGCATGGCAAAGGAGAAACCCGATACCGCCGCATACTAACCAACGTCGTGTCATTGTATCGGGGACGGTCGCTTGACGGAGAAGACCTTACCGTCGCACAGGACCTCGCGCACTGGCGCGGAGCCCGCCTCCTGCAGGAGCGGCGCGCACTGCCTCATCCAACCGCAACATGGCCGTATGATTGTTTGTTATCGTTAACTACTTCGACCTACATCGATTGAGGGGTGCATACTCGTGTCGGCACGACGTAACATTCCGGTCTCCTGGCTTCACTACCTTGGAACCCAATAAAGACTTATGACAATACACCTCTGACTTGCGGATCAATTCAGAGGTCGTATTATCACGTCAAACGAGCGTCTCTCTCACACTTCCGTCACCTGGCATAGACAAATCCAAGTCGCACTGTCTCGGATCAAGCTCGTCGCGGGTAAACGTCTTGCTGCTCAGTCTTCATTTTAGTGTGCAACTCTTCTCCCGCGTCTCAGTTTCCACAATGTCGACCCGGAGACAACGGCTACGGTGTTCGCGCTTCGTTGGATACTTAGACGGCGATGTCGCAATGAAAGGCCACCCTAAGCAATTAATCGCCGAGGCAGCACCGTTCGGGCATTGAACGGTCGGATATCTTTGATGATGCCTCTTGGCAAAGGGCTACGTCTTCACACTCTTCAAAGCCGTAACAACAGCAAGGAGCCTCCGTGATACACTTTTCCAACCGTGCGGCCGCTGCGATGCTCACTATGTCACTAGTGCTATCCAGCGGTGTGGCACGTGCCGCAGACATCGTTGATACTGCAATTGCAGCAGGGAGCTTTAAGACACTCGTCGCCGCCGTCCAGGCAGCGGGTCTTGTCGAAACACTTAAAAGCCCTGGGCCGTTTACCGTATTTGCTCCAACTGATGCTGCCTTCGCAGCTCTTCCGGCGGGCACCGTCGAGACGCTACTGAAGCCCGAAAATAAGGGCAAGCTGGTCTCTATACTCACCTACCATGTCGTTCCAGGTAAAGTGATGTCAGCAGATCTCCTCGGCAAGACCATCATGCCGAAGACTGTCGAAGGTCAGACACTGGCAATCGACGCGACTGGCGGCAGCGTAATGGTGAATGATGCCACCGTGACTACGGCCGACATTGTCGCCGACAACGGCGTGATTCACGTGATCAACAAGGTATTGTTGCCCAAATAGGGCGGAATGCGGTTGCTGGCTTCGACCTGCCACCAACGAATATTTTTCAATTTCTCTGGTCGTTAAGGACTTCTAATATGGCAACCCCAACACACGACATCGTCGACACCGCAGTAGCAGCCGGCTCGTTCAAAACTTTGGTTGCGGCCGTTACGGCGGCTGGTCTCGTCGAAACCCTCAAGGGCGCTGGGCCATTCACTGTGTTCGCCCCGACCGATGCCGCTTTCGCGGCTCTTCCGGCTGGCACCGTCGAGATGCTGCTGAAGCCCGAAAATAAGGGTAAGCTCGCTTCGGTACTTACCTATCACGTTGTTCCCGGCAAAGTGATGTCAGGAGACCTTCTCGGCAAGAAGGCTACCCCCAAGACCGTCGAAGGTCAGACGTTGGCGATCGACGCAACTGGCGGTGGTGTCATGGTGAACGATGCCACCGTGTCTACGGCCGATATCGCCGCGACCAATGGCGTAATCCACGTCATCGACAAGGTGTTGATGCCCAAGTAGGGCGGAACGCAGTTGGTGGCTTCGAACTGCCACCAATAACTACTGCTCATTTTCTTCAGAAGTTAAGGACATTCGATATGACAACTCCAACACATGACATTGTCGACACCGCAGTAGCGGCCGGCTCATTCAAGACTTTGGTCGCCGCCGTTACGGCCGCTGGTCTCGTCGACACCCTTAAGAGCGCTGGGCCGTTCACCGTGTTCGCCCCGTCGGATGACGCGTTCGCCAAGCTTCCGGCCGGTACGGTCGAGAGTCTGGTAAAGCCCGAGAACAAGGCTCAGCTTACCAAGATTCTAATGTTACACCTCATGCCTGGTAAGGTTCTGTCCAAGGACATCGCCGGCAAGAAGCTGACTCCGAAGTCGGCCGGTGGTGAAGAGCTGCATGTTGACGGCACGAATGGCGTCACCGTCAATGGTGCACACGTTGCGTCGGCTGACATTGAATGCACGAACGGCGTGATCCACGTCATCGACGCAGTGTTGATGCCGAAGGCGTAAGCTAGAAGTTTAAGTAAGGTTCGCGACTGTAGAGTTTTAGTCTCGGAACTATAGGACTACGAGCACAGCTGATCCATATTGGGTTATGGATTTGTCTTTGTTCGCTTAGATCGGCGTCGAGGCGGGTAAGATAGATTCGAGTATTATCTTGGTTCTTACCCGTCTCGACATCGGTCGGCACCGTCTTACCACCAGTGTGGTGACATCGTCTTGGGAACAAGCCAGCGAATCATCGGCTTGTGTCATCAAGAAAATGCCAAAGTAGCCCTTTGGTCTAGCACAGAAGGTTTACAAGCTCAGTCAATCTGGGGTGGACGCGCCCGGAACGCGGCACGACAGCCACTGGAGTATTCTTTGCCGCGACTTCGGTGATAGTTTTTTAAGAAGTGATAGTCTTAAGAATTACCATCATTTAGCGATTGAGTAGCGTTTCCGTCATGGAATCCGCTTCTGGGTTGTTGGCTAGTGCGGTTGACTCCGACCTAGATAAAGGCGCCAGGGATAGGTCAAGTTCGGCATCTCGGCGCCGTCGCCGATATTTGACGATCTCACGTGGCGGTTGGTTTATTTCGTCGGACCTTCTATAGGTCGTGTTGGAAATAAGTTGGATTTCCCCTTTTATAGCCAGCTCAGATATATGCCCCACTGGCGTCTAGAACGTTCGGTTTCCGTCCGGTCTCAACGACAGGAACAACTCATTCCAGTAGTGCCGTCACCTCGCGCGCGAGACTTCCCGGCAAGGTCGTCGGCGCGAATCGCGCTACCACGTCGCCTGAACGGTCCACCAGAAACTTCGTGAAATTCCACTTGATGGCGTTACCGAGCAGTCCGCCCTTCTGGCGCTTAAGCCAAACATACAGTGGATGAGTGCTAATGCCATTTACCTCGATCTTGGCGAATAGGGGGAACCTCACGCCGTAGTTAAGATCGCAGAACGCAGCGATGTCCGCGTCCGACCCCGGCTCTTGACCGCCGAATTGGTCACAGGGAAACGCAAGAATCTCGAAGCCGCGAGGTCCAAGCTGGTCGTAGAGGTCCTGCAAGCCTTTGTACTGGGGCGTAAAGCCGCATTTCGAGGCGACATTGACAACCATCAGCGCTTTGCCCCGATACGCGCCCAGATCGCGTGTTTCGCCGGTTCCGAGCCGAGCGCTGAAATCGTAGATCGGCATCAATAGCTCCTTACATGCTATCGGATCTCATTCGTGCAGCCGCATCCCGTACCCACGACGGCTAGGACCAAGCACCCGCGTTTCCCGGTAGAGAACTTGTGACGGAGGCATGGCGTGACGTGGCCTGATCTACTTTGAGCGAAATTCGGTCATAGTGGCGTTCTGACTTTGGCATGCACGTAATCGAAAGTAGCGTAGATTGTCTTCGCATCAAGCTGACGCAGAAACTGACACGGAAGTCTGAGGTGGCCCCATTTTGCTGGACAGGTTGGCGGCGAAGATAAGCTATTTCCTGGTTCCAATTATGCCGCCAGCTTCAGTCTCGACGCCGTCGCGGGGGCATGTCCCAGCGACGGCATCGAGCCAACTCCAAAATACGCTT
>JANXXW010000474.1 GCA_025350425.1 Rhodospirillales bacterium | reverse complement strand
GAAGGCCGACATATCGGTGTCGATGCCGAGCCGCGCCACGATCAACGCCGCCGCCGCCAGCGCACACAGCCACGCCACCACGGCCAAACGCCGCGAGATCATCGCGCCGCGCCGATCGACATTTCGGAGCGGTCGCCACCGGCCTCCTGCGTCTCGATCCGCGTCAGCCTCGCCGCCTCGCCATCCACCCGCATCCACCGCACCAGATCGTCCCGATGCGGCCGCAGCACGATCTGCCATCGCGTGGCGTCACCGGCCAGATCGACGTCGAAAACCCGCCGCAGGGCTACGCTGTCGCCAGCCAGGAGCGCCCTTACACTTTCCACCAGCGCCGCGATCTCGGGATGTTCGCGCAGATCGAGCGCCACGGGTGCCGCGCCGCCATGCTCGATCGTCATCACGTCGCCCACCACGACGATCCGCTCCCCGTCGCTCGTTTTCTCCAGCCGGTCCGGCGCGTCGAATCGTAGCGTTCCGCGCGTTTCCAGCGGAGCGCGCAGCACCGCCAGGTAGCGTCGCTCGACGTAGCTCGCCTCTACGTGCCGCACGCCCCGGAACCCCGCCATCACGACATCCAGCACAGCACCATCGGTTCTCGCAGCCTGCGCCGGAAAGATTACTGAAAGAACAAGAAGGCTGCGCCAGATCGCCTTCATGCCCAGAAATCGAAGAAGTTGAACCAGTTGTAGGGCGCGTACCGGCAGTAATGCTCCAGTCGCGCCGCGTAGCGCGCGATCAGATCGTCCGTATCGGCCGGGCGCGTTCCCGCCTCCGCCAGCAACTCGAAGAAGATCTCGTAGCGGTTGCCGCCACGGTAGATCCCGACCATCAGCACCACCGGCGGCTTCAGCAGCGCCGCCAGCCGCGCGGGACCTGTCGGGAACGCCGCCGGGGCTCCAAGGAAGTCGAACCTGCGGGCCGTGTCGCGCGGCAGGGTGCGGTCGGCCAACATGCCGACGAAACCGCCCTGCTCCAGGCAGTCGCGCATCTCGATCATGGCTCCCGGTGTGCCGAGCCCGATCAGATGCGGCGTCAGATGCGGGTTGATGGCGTTGAGCGCCGCGCCGATGTGGCGGCCGGTTTCCTCATACATCGCGAGGCTCACGCGCAGGTCGGGCTGGTTTCGCCCCACCAGGCGCAACACCTCGAAACTGCCGTGGTGGGCACCGAGCAGCAGGCATCCCCCACCCGCTCCCGCCGGGCCGCGCGCGAGGATATCCGTCACCACCGCCTCGCCATGGATGGTGATGTCAAATCGGGCAGCCTCGTCGTTCAGAAAATACACCCGGTCCAGCACCGTGGTCGCGAAGGTCGTGAAATGCCGCAGCACGTCGCTTGCGCGGGCTGGGCGGCCCAATACGCGACGAAGGTAATCCCGCGACGCCGCGCGCGCCGAGCCCGACCCTATCGCGAAGCCCACGCACACCGGCCACAGCAGCGCGCGGCTGAGCCGCCGGCCCAGCAGCCGCACCAGCCAGACCGCCACGCGCAGCGTCGTGGGGGAGCCGAGTTCGCGCCGCTCGGTCCACCCCGCCTTGTTCAGGACCGCGGAGATATCGGCCTCATCGCGCCCGAAATCACCAGCTGCTCGGAACCGGCCAGCCGGCCCTCAAACCGCGTGCCCGTCACACTGACCTCGATGGCCTCTCCGGGGCGCACGGGATGGTGGAACTTGACCGCGTCGATCCGCATGCCCTCGCCCTGTGCGCCCAGCGCCGGCAAAAGCGCATCGAGCAACGCCGCGCCGGGAATGATCGGGTTGCCTGGGAAATGCCCCGGCCCGGCGGGATGGTCGGCCGCGAACCGCACAAGCGTCCGCCCATCCGCCACCAGCATCCCCCACACTGCCGCCCGTGGCAGCTTGCCCAGCGCGTCGCGCGGCAGCGCCTGCACCACGCGCAACGGCCGCGGCAGGAACGCCGGATCGATACGCTCGCGCAAGGCCGCGAGGATCGTTGCGGCATCCAGCCCGGGCGCCACCACCAGCGCCGCCAGCCGGGAAGCCGTCCCCGGCGCATCCTCCGGCGCCACGAACACGCCGTCCTCGACACCCTTGATCGCGATCAACTGAGACGTCAGATGCGCCAGCGAGCCGCGCTTGCCGGCGATGTTGACCTGATCGGCGGCGCGTCCCCGCAGCACGAACCCGCGTGAAACGGGCTCGATCCGGTCGGCCAGCAATACGTCTTCCTCACCCGGCCCGCTCGCCCAGCTTCCGGCTGCGTCATGGCGTAACCCGAACCCGTCGAGGCAGCGCCACACTGGCCCCTCGATTGTGCGGCGCGTAGCCAGTTGGCCCGCTTCGGAACAGCCGTAGATCTCGAACACCGGCGTACCGAACGCGGCCTCCGCCTGGCGAGCCAGCTCGTCGGACAGCGGCGCGGTCGCCGACAGCACGAAGCCCGCCGTCGCGGCCTGGTCCGCCAACGCCCGCAGATGCACCGGCGTGGTCACGAGCACGCCGCTGCCCCGCAACGCCGCCGCGACATCGGCCGGGAAGAACGGCCGCCCGGCATCCAGCAGCATCCCATGCCGCAACGGCAGCATCACTGCCGACTCCAACCCATAACTATGCGCGTGCGGCACGGTCGCCACCACCACCGCCCCACGATGCCGCGCGGCCCCGAGAGCCACACCGGCCGCGTCGCTCCCCGCCACCAGCCGGCCCCAGCGCCGCACGCTCGGCGCCGGACGACCGGTGGAGCCAGAGGTGAACAGGATCGCCGCCACCTGCTCCGCTGGGAATGCAGGTACTGCTGCGCTTTCGGCGCAATCAGCGTCCGGATAGCGGAAGCATGGGCACGGCAGATCATCTGCCGCGAAATCCACCAGGGCGTAGAGTGCCGGATACGCCGGCAGCAACTCGCCTACCGCTCTGGCGCTCCCGTCGCCCGGCAGCAGCGTCACTTGGCCGCGCAACATGGAGGCCGCCAACCCGATCGCAAACCGGACGCGGTCGGCACACAAATTCACCACGAACGCCCGGTCCGGCAACGACCGCGCCAGCGCCGCGATCTCGCCCAGAAAACGTACGCGCGTAATTAGCGCCTCACCGCGTCGCGCCACGATCTCTCCGCCGTCCGCCAGGAACAACGACAGGCTCAAGGCCGCGCGTCCCGGAAATTTCGGAGTCCCGCCAGCGTCGCGGCGAGGCTCGTGCGCGGCTCGTGGCGGAACAACACGAAGCGGACGGCGAACTCGCTCAGCATCATGGCCGTGACCGCAGGGAGGTTCGCCAGATTGACGAAACTGGACCACAACGCCAGCGGAGCCCCCGCCAGCAACCCGGCCGACAGCGCCAGTTCTGCGGCGAAGAACACGCACCACGCCCACGTCACGTTCCGCGTATACCGTGCCACCTTGTCCGGCATCGTCCGTCGCATCCGCCGGGCGAACCCGGTCACCACCGGTTCCCGCCCTGGCCGAAGCGATGCGGCAAACCATGCCAGCAACTCTCCATAGGCCGCCGTGTGGCATATCCCCGCGACGGCCAGCCCGATGGTCCGCGCCGGCAATCCCACCCCGGAGAGGATCGCCACGCCGGCCGCGCCCGCCACGGCGAGGGCCACGCGGTAGCGTCCCGCCCTCCGGCCAAGCAACCAAATGACGGCCAGCACCTGCGCCGCAGCTGCCGCGCGCACCACCCTGGGCGATGCCGCTCCCCAGCTCGCGGCTTCGACGGCAAACGGTGCCGCCGCGATCAGAACCATGGACGCAACACCGAGGACGCGTGCCGTCCCCGCCATGCGTCAGGCCCGGTGCTGCTGGATGTAGTCGCTCAGCGTCTTGAGCGAGGTGAAGATGTGGTTGTTGTCCTTGTCGTCGGACCGCAGTTTCACCCCGTATGTCTGTGAGACCGCGAGCGCGATCTCCAGCATGTCGATGGAGTCGAGCCCGAGGCCCTCGCCATACAGCGGCGCGTCGGGTTCGATCGCCGCCGGGTCCACGTCGAGGTTCAGCGTGGAGACGATAAGGCGCCCCAATTCCGCCTGTTGCTCGCGAGACTTCGAGGGGTGGGCAATGTAAGCTTGGTTCATGTGGGCGTTTCGATCCCGTCGGCGTAGGTCTTCACATCCACCCAACCATACCCGACGTCCATGTGTACTGAAAGAAACACTTGGACATGGACGCAAGATCCAGGCGGCTGCCATATCTCATCGCTGTATTGTGGCCTCGTGATGGCGAATGCTTCCACGACCCATCTTGTGCTCATCCCCAGCTACGACAGCGGCGGGCTGCTGGCCCGAACCATCGCTGAGGCCCGGGCCGAATGGGCGCCGGTCTGGGTCGTGATCGACGGCAGCGCCGACGCCTCCGCCGCCGAGGCCGAGGCACTGGCCGGGCAAGACCCCTCCTTGCGTGTCCTCCGTCTGCCCCGCAACCAGGGCAAGGGCGCCGCCCTTCGTCACGGCC
>JANXXW010000472.1 GCA_025350425.1 Rhodospirillales bacterium | reverse complement strand
GCAACAACTGGCTCTCGAACCGGGTGTTCGCGTCCTACGACGCAATCGTCGATCACTGCTGCGACGCGTGGAACCGCTTGGCCGACCAGCCCTGGCGCGTCATGTCCATCGGGCTACGCGATTGGGCAAGAGGTCAGATCATGTGAGTCCTGGTATTACAATCCAATCCGCTTGCCCAGGCTGCTCGCCGCAGAGTGAGTCTGTCCGGACCGAGCCTAAAGGCCGGATCAGCGGTTTTCGGGCATCAGGGAAACGTCTGACTCAGGCCTTGGATACTGAAACTCCACGCCTGGAACACGGATCTTCGGCTTCATACAGAGCCTTTTCAGCAGCCTTCTTAGGGTGTATCGGGCGCGGCGCTTGGGGCGACTTTGCCAGGCTCCGGCGACTGGTGCTGGTTCTGCAGATCAACTGCGGTTTGATCGATGCTTGGGTAAAGCGTAGTGGCATTGATGTTGATCTGGGTGAGTTGCCCGAGAATGTGCGCCTTCTCCTCGATCGTGATCCGGCTGATTTCGATCCCTTTCTGGCCCGCATCGGGCAGAACTGCCTCATGCCCGAACAGCAGGAAGGCGCCGGACTGTGATTTGATGCGCGTGTTGGTGCGCTTCGCCTTCACGCAGATGATCGAGCTCAGATGGTCCGGAACGATCCGGGCCTCGAAAAAGCTTTTCTCCGACTTAATGTGGTGGAGCAATCTTTTGACTACTTCCACTTCATTGAAGGCGTCCTTTTCAAGAGTGAAAACCAATTCGTTCTTCTGGTCATAGTTCAGATTGGACAGGTTGGAGAGGCAGCTCACCGTATCGGAGTCGTGGTATTTCACGCCATCGGATAATACCCGGAATATTATGACCTCACCGGGCATCTTGAGCTGATCCGTATTGCCAGAGCAGGCGAAGAACAGCGCCACAAGCGGATTGCCAGAGATATCGAGTAGCCGCGTCGGCAGGCCGTAATGCTGCATTCTCACAAGGCGGTCGAAGCAATATTGGTCGCCCTGGAACTCGTCGTGATGCGCGATCAGCAGCTCTTTGCAGAGTCGGTCTTCCTTGGGCATGAACTGCCAGTCGCCATTGTCCCATTTGCGTAGCAGAGACGGCGTCAGCTCATAACGGGCTTCGCTATGGCCCGGGAAAAAGGTCTCGGTCTCGGCCGTCGCCGTTAAGCCGTAGAGCAGTGCAAGAAAGGACTCAACGCTGTTAGCGACGCCAAGGATTTTCTTGTCGCGTGGCGGGAGCTGAATTCCTCCACCGTTGGCGACTATTGACTCTGTCTTCTCTATGAGATCGCTATGATCGAGCTTGAATTCTGCCAATCGGGTCAGCACGTCCTTCGCATTGCCTTCACAGACTGCCCAGTGAGTGCGCTAGAGCTAAAACTGATCCGCGCCGAACGCCGACGCAGCTTTCTTGATATGGCTGAATTGCACCTCGCCGAAATCGATCAGTGTCTCAAACTTGGCGGAGACATCATTTTGTTGCAGTTTAGTGTGGGAGATCCGGCTGTATTTGATGAGCATGAAAACGGTATTGCCTTTCTTTCCGTACTTGAAACGGACCTCGGTGCACAGAAAGAACGGTAACTTTTCAAGAAAGGCGATTGCATCGCCGCCAAGACTTTCAAGCCGCTTGGCGGTGTCGGGCGGCGTGTATTCGAACATGCCCCAGCGGTCCATGGTAACGACACCGATGTGCTCCTTGAAATAATTCCAACTGCCGAAAGCGATGTAGTTAAAACTTTTTACCATGCGTTTCCATTCTGTATACCCACCGCGTCGGTCAACCCGATGACCAACCAATATGTTATCTTCATTCCGGTTATATCACAAAGTCTCTTGACCAGAATGCGCTTCAGGAACGTTGGCTTACCGGAAAATTTATGATCAGCGTTGATGCCCGGGATGTGCGCAGAGCTGCCCTCTCGGTCGTGATGCGAGCGACCGCTTTCGGGATCAGGCAAGCGGCAGTGATACGGCCGGCTTGGGTCGAAAGCCGTCCGTCGGCGGTTGATCACTGCTGAGATTGCTCAATCCGCCGTGTCCTCGCCCGGCACCGTGCGGCCCAGGTGTTCTGTCAAGCCATCGATGAACACCCGCACTTTGGCCGAGAGGCTGCGATGGCTGGCGGAAAGTGCGTGCGTCTCGACGCGCCTTGCGACCATTCCGGCAACAGGCGGACCAGCGAGTCATCCGCGACGGCATCGATCGCGTGAAAATCCGGTAGCCAGCCGATCCCGGCGTCACCGGGCAACATCACCCGAATGACGGCCGGCACTGGGACGACGGCGACCGGGTCGAGTTCAACTTCGGTCATCGCTCCCGACGGTGCCACAAGTCGCTAGGTTTTCTGTGCATCAGATTGAACAATGATCATATGCGACGCAAGGTCGCCCTGCTTGGTCGTCTTGCCGCGTTTGTCGATGTCTAGCCGGGTCAACGGCATGGCATTGGCGCGAGTGGCATAGCCTTTTGGGTACATCGCCCGCGTGGCGCGATCGACGACGCCCCATACGCCGTTGTTAAACACCACGAACAACACTGGCAGCAGCTCGCATCGGGCGGATATGCAAAGCACCTCTAATCACGCCAGGACCGATCATCCCAACAGATTGCGCGATCACCCCGATACCGGGAGTCCTGCCCCCCGCTGAACCTCAAGCCGATGTCGCTGCTCCTTGACGAGCGCTTGGCTGGAGCTATTCGTCAGGAATCCAAATAGCAAACTTCGCATTTGAGGGGGCCTGCTTCATGAACACGACGCTTCTCGTGTAACCGTCGAGCAGCATATAATTCCCAGGTTTCCCAACAGCTATCCCTGCCTCCCAAGTTCCGGGATAGTAAGGAAGCATCTTGGCGGCTTCCCGAGAGTCGGTGGCCTCTTCCCCCGGTTTGCAGTGCGCTGAAATGAAAACGTCGTAAGATACTGAGTCGTGGGCTTGAGTAGTCTGGGTCGCTCTAACCTGGCTTCGGTCCCACAGCTCAATACGATAGCTCGAGTGATTATTCAGCCGACCCATCAATCCGCGCCGCGAGCTATTTGGAGCGTATTTGAGCAATTGATCCTGTTCGTCGGGAGTCAAAGACGAGAATGGAATGTGGGCCTCTGCCTTGGCTAGGAGTGGGGTATTTCCTCGTAGCTGGGCGTAGGCGTCCCTCCATCTCGGCGAGCCAAGCTCGCTGTAAACCCATCGACTCTTCATCTCATCAATTGTCGCCACGTTTCCGCCCCCATGAATATCGCTTCGACCATTTTGGCCTCGGTCTGTATCTTCCACCAACTATCTTGTAGACACGTTGAGCCCTCTTTCCTGATCGCGCCTCGACGCTTCCGTAGACGAACCGCTTTATTCCGACATCCCGATCAGAAAGCACCATACCAATTCGACCTACTTCCACACACAACCTGGAGCCAAATCGGGCCTTGGCTTGGAGAGGCGCCGCAGTCACGAATTACCCAAACACTCCCAAGCGCGGGGATTTGAGCAAACGGCCGCGCTTCCCAACTGCAACGTCAGGTTCGAACGAACTATCATGTGCCCGAACACAAGTCTGTGATTTCAGCCAAACTCGAAACAAATGCGCGCAGCCTCGTGTTCATGGCACTGCCATACTGTCTACAGTCTCGTCGCATGGGTGAGATAGCAATAGTCGTCGTCCTGGCCGCCTGCTTGACGATTCCAGTGACTTTGGCTGGGTTCCCGGCGCGGGCTGCCGATGCCCTTACACGCGAGCGAGTGGTGGCTGTCCTGCCAGATCTGGAACGGCTGGCGAACAAGGCAGTGCGCGATGGCGAAGTGCCCGGCCTTTCGATCGGGGTCGTCTTTCGTGACGAAGCGATCTACCTGAAAGGCTTTGGCGTCCGCGAGGTGGGCAGGCCGGAACTGGTCGATGCCGATACTGTCTTTCAGCTCGCGTCGTGCTCCAAACCGATCGCATCAACCGTGGTCGCCGCGCTGGTTGGCGAGCGGAAATTGTCGTGGGACTCCCGCATCGCGGATCTCGACCCCGAATTCCAGCTCCATGACCCCTACGTGACGGCGGAACTCACCGTGGCAGACCTGTTCGCGCATCGCAGCGGCTTGCCCGGGGACGCCGGCAACGAACTGCAGGAGATCGGCTACAGTCGTGCCGAGATCCTCCACCGTCTTCGCCTAGTCCCGCCTTCCAGCAGCTTTCGGGCGGGATACTCCTACAGCAACAGCGGCCTGACCGAGGGCGCCGTGGCTGCCGCCCGGGCCGCAGGGACGGATTGGGAGAATGCCGCCGAGGAGAAACTGTTCAGGCCGCTCGGTATGGTTTCGACCAGCGCCCGCTACCGCGATTTTGTCGCAAGGCCAAACCGGGTAGCGCTACATATCCGCCACGATGGCCAGTGGGCAGCCACGCAGCCGCATGACGCCGATGTAGAATCGCCGGCCGGCGGCATCAGCTCGTCGGCCCGGGACCTCACGCTATGGATGCGGCTGCAACTCGCGGGCGGGATGCTGCGCGACAAGTCCATCGTGGACGCGGCCGCGCTGGCCCGCACGCATGAGCCAATCATGTTCCGCGGAACAAACCCGGATACCGGGCTGCCAAACTTCTATGGGTTGGGCTGGGGCGTCCAATACGGTTTGCGCGGCGCGGTCTGGAGTCACTCGGGTGCGTTCAGCCAAGGCGTGCGGACTGCAGTGACCTTAGCCTCATCCGACCAACTCGGGATTGTCATCCTGACCGGTGCGTTCCCGTCGGGAGTGCCGGAGGCGCTGGCCGAAGTGTTCATGGACTTGGTTGATGGCAAGCAGCCAGACGCGGGCGAGCGCATTGCGGTATGGAATGACCGGCTCGCTTCGCTGTTTGGTCCAGCAGCTAAGCTGTCTCAGGCCACCTATGGCAAGACGCCCTCGTCGCTCACGGCGGCGCTGCCCGCCGCCGCCTATGTCAGGACCTATTCGAACGCCTATTTGGGGGCTGCGCGTATAACCGAGGCTGATGGCGGCCTGCGGCTGCGATTGGGTCCTGACAAGGGCATTGACCGGCCGCTCGCGCATTATGATCGTGACCTGTTCACAATGGTTCTGTCCCCCGAGTTGCCAGACACCCTCAGCGCATTAACATTCCGCATCGCTGCCAATGGCAAGGCCGGTTCTATAACTGTCGGCGCGCTTGATGATTTAGGACTGGGCACGCTGACCCGCGACAACGAGTAAGGTGCCATCGTGATTACTTTGGATCACTCCGTGACTGACCATAGGTGCTTCGCGGCCAAGTCGCTGCGATGGGCTCTTTTGCTGCCGATGCTTGCCGCATGTTCAGCGGTGGTGCCGGACCCTCAACCAATGCCGTCCGCGCAGTCTGTCCCGGCGCTGGAGCAACCAGCGAATGTGGGAGACGTCAAGCTCGTCGCGACCGCCTATTACAATGGTGGTGCCTATGAGCGCGACCTTGCAGCCGTGACGTCCGAGGTAAGCAGCTGGTTGTCAAAGCGGGCATCCCAGGTAAGCCAGCCCGCGCTCGTGCTGGACGTGGACGACACGGTGTTGTCGAACTGGCAGGTGATCAAGGCCGATGATTTTGGTCGGGTCATCGAAGGTCCCTGCAATGCCTTGCCCGCGGGTCCCTGTGGCTGGGCAGCTTGGGACCTGCTGGGTCGTGCCCCGGCTATCACGCCGAGCCTGCGCATGTTCGAGCAGGCGCGGGCTTTGGGAGTGGCCGTGTTCTTCATCACCGGGCGCCCCGAATCTCAACGAGCCGCGACGGAACGGAATTTGCGCAATACTGGCTATGGCGGATTTACTCGCCTCGTCATGGTGCCGGATGGCAAGCACTACAGTTCCGCTGCCGACTTCAAGGCTCCCGTGCGTGCCGGGATAGAGGGGGAAGGCCAAACAATTATCGCTAATATGGGTGACCAGCCTTCTGATCTTGCTGGAGGGCACGCAGAAAGGACATTCCTGTTGCCCAACCCGTTTTATCGTATTCCGTAACAGACTGATGATATGCAGTTTGCTTGGCGTGATGCCGGTCGACTACGTCGAAAACCGTATTGCATGCAGGGAGGGCCGACCTCCGGATCACGGATACTCAGCTTCCCGAATGGAAAGCCTTTGCCGCGGCGCTGCGGGATGCGCCGGGTGGTCACTGGCGGCGCGACACTTGCCGGTAGCCAAGCCCGCCCGGTTCCCATTAGCGTGACGCCTTACGAATCAGCGGAGGGCATGCGGATGGGTGCGACTGGATGGCGAGCGCGAGTATTGTTGGCGTCTGTGGCCCTGACGGCGGCGGGGGGTCCGGCGCAGGCGCAGAAATCGGCGGATACGCTGCGCGTGGTCTGGTGGGACCAGATCGTCAACGTCAATCCCTATCACAACCAGCTGCGCGCCGGTCTCGTCGTCGCTCACCAGGCTTTCGACGGGCTGGTTTACCGTGATCCCACCGACTTCGCGCTGAAGCCGGCGCTGGCGACCTCCTGGAAATACCTCGATCCCACCACCATCCGCTTCGAGTTGCGCCGTGGTGTCGTCTTTCATGACGACAGCCCCTTCACCGCTGACGATGTCATCTACACCATCAACACGGCGCTCACCGACAAGGAGGTTTCGGTGATCAGCAACTATTCCTGGATCGCCAGCGTCGATAAAATTGACGATTTCACGGTTGATATCCACACCAAGAAGATCTTCCCCGCCGCCCTGCAGTTCCTGGCCATGGTCACCCCGATCATTCCCAAAGCCTACCGCGAGCGTGTCGGCAGCGACGCCTACGACAAGCTGCCGGTCGGGGCCGGTCCTTACAAGATCACCAAGGTCGACGGCGTCAACCAGATCGAAATGGAACGCTTCGAAGGCTACTACAAAGATGCGCCGAAGCCGCGCCCGGCCATCTCCAAACTGGTCATCCATGAGGTCGTCGACGCCACCACGGCGCAGAACGAGATCGTCGGCGGTCGTGCCGACTGGACGTGGAATATCCTGCCCGACAACATGTCCAGGCTCGCTGCCCTGCCGTTCCTCAAGACCGAGGCCGCCGAGACCATGCGCGTGAACTTCCTCAACATGGATGCCGCCGGCCGCACCGGAGCGGAAAACCCGCTCACCAAACAGAAGGTCCGCCAAGCCATCGCCTACGCCATCGACCGCCAGTCGATCGCCCGCAATCTGATGCAGGGAGGCTCGCGCGTGCCCGACGCGCCTTGCTTCTTCACCCAGCTCGGCTGCGACAGCGACGCCGCGGCGAAATACCCGTACGATCCTGCCAAGGCGAAGGCGCTGCTGGCCGAGGCCGGCTATCCCAACGGCTTCGAGACCGAGATCGTGTCGTTTCTGCTGCCGGTGTTCGAAGGCGCCACGCAGAACTACCTCAAGGCGGTCGGCATCACCGCCAAGATCTCGCATCTGCAGGTCCAGTCCGTCCTGCAGCGCTCCTCAGCGGGTACCACGCCGATCGACTTCACCAACTGGGGCAGCTACTCGATCAACGACGTCTCGGCCTTCCTGCCCAACTTCTTCAGCGGCTCGCAGGACAGCGGCTTCAGCACCAGCGACCTTGCCCACGATCCCGAGGTCACCGCCCTCATCAAGGCGGCCGGCGCCACCACCGATCTCGATGAGCGCAAGAAGAATTACTCTGCCGCCATCCGTCGCATCACCGATCAGGTCTACATGCTGCCGATGTTCACCGGCGTCGCCTTCTACGCCTATCGCAAGGAACTCAGCTTCCAGCCTTGGGCAGACGAGGTGCCGCGCTACTATCTGTCGCACTGGAACTGAACGAGCCTAAGCCAGCAGGCATTCCACTTTGTGGCCGTCGAGATCCCGTGGCTGCGGGGTCTCGATCGCGCAGCTTTCCTGGGAGATGGGACAGCGCGGGTGGAAGCGGCAGCCGGGCGGCACGTTGGCCGGGTCTGGATAAAGATCGCCGAGGCCCACGTCGGGCACGCCGAGACCTGGTTCGGGCGTGAGCACCGAGGCCAGCAGCGCCTTTGTGTAGGGATGCGCCGGGCGGGCGAACAGCGCGCCAGTTTCAGCCTGTTCGACCATGCGGCCGAGATACATCACTGCGACACGGTCACTGATGTGTTCGACCACTGCGAGATTATGGCTGATGAACACGTAGGTCAGGCCCAATTCGCGTTGCAGGCCGGCCAATAGGTTAAGGATCTGCGCCTGCACCGAGACATCCAACGCCGAGGTCGGCTCGTCGCACACGACGATGCGCGGACGCAGCACCAACGCGCGGGCGATAGCGACGCGCTGGCGTTGGCCGCCGGAGAGTTGGGCCGGCAGGCGGTCGGCAATTGTACCGGGCAGGCCAACACGCTCTAGCATCTCCATGACGCGGGTGGTCTGTTCGCGCCCGTTGATGCCTTGTGCCTGCAGCGGCAAGGCGACGATGTCGCGGATGCGGCGCCGCGGGTTCAGCGAGGAGAACGGATCCTGGAACACTGGCTGGATAAGACTTGCCCGCGATTTGCGGTCCATGTCGGCAAGGCGTTTTCCGTTGACCAGGATATCGCCGCCGCTGACCAGCAGCAGGCCGAGGATCAGCCGCGCCAGGGTGGATTTGCCGCAGCCTGATTCGCCGACGATGCCGAGGCAAGAGCCTGATTCGACCGTGAAGGAGACGCCGTCGACGGCGCGGATCATGCTTTCGGCGGAGAAAGCGCCAGTACCATGGCGGAACACGCGGGTGACGTCGCGAACTTCGATGGCGGCGGTCATGTGGGCAACCAGCAGAGATGGCGATGGCCGGCGCCGTCGTCGCGTTGCGGCACGCGGACGGCGCATTCCGGCAGCGCGTGGGCACAGCGGTCGCGAAAGCCGCAGCCTTCGAAGCCAGCGGTGATGCGGGGCACGGTACCAGGAATGCTGCCAAGCGATTCGCCGCGCTTGATGCGGCCCGGAATCGGCACGCAGCCGAGCAAGCCCTGCGTGTAGGGGTGGCGTGGCGATGCGAACAGATCAGCGGCTGCAGCACTTTCCACAACCTCGCCGGCATACATGACGCTGACGCGGTGGGC
>JANXXW010000404.1 GCA_025350425.1 Rhodospirillales bacterium | reverse complement strand
CGAGCCCGTTGTCGAGGTTGGTGTTGGTGGCAGGCGATAACTGCGTGGTGACGCTGGGCTTGAGGCCGGCGCGGGTTTTGGTCAGCGTCTCACCGATGCCGACAGCGAACTCCTCGCGGTCGGCCACGGCGCGGTAGCCGAGGCGGGAATGCATGGCGGACTGGAACTCGCGCTCCAGGAACCCCTGCTGGATCAGGTCTTGCAGGGCGGCGGGGAAGTTCTGGATACCCATGGGGCGTGCGTCCTTGTTGGATTATTCCCGGATAGGAATGTCTTCAGGAAGGAAGTCGGAGCGCGGCGGCTCAGCGACGCTTGAGGAGGTCCGCGCGGGCGGATTGCCACTCGGCGTGGGTCATCTTCATCGCCGTCTTGGTGGTGGGCGCGGCGGCGGCGGGCGGGGTGGCGGTGCTGCTGGAGAACACCCCGGCCGATCCGGGCGGGCCGAACAGCCAGGGCTTGGCGCGCTTCATGTCGCGCATGACGGTGGAAGCGCCGCGAACCTCACCGGCGGCATCGAGTTCGATGCTGGTGGGATCAAGGAGTTTCAGGCCGTCGAGATCGACCATGCCGTGCCGGACGGCCTCGGCCTTCAGCTCGGCACGGACCAGGCGGGCGCGGTGGGTGACTTCCATTTCGACGATGCGGCGTTCGAGCTGGGCGACGGTATCGGCGCTGGGTGCCGGATCGGCGGGCACGGGTGTGGGATCGGACATGCTGGTGCTTTCCGGAGAGTGGGCCTGGGGTTTTGGCGAATGTGAGGAAGGTCGGGGAGGCGCTGTGCGTAAGTCCGCGACGATGAAAGAATGTGTAGGGGAAAGTGGGGCGCGTGGGCAAGGATTATTTTCCGAAATGGCGCGGAAAGTCTTGCCGGGTCAGAAACGAAGTCCGGACCGGAGCAAAGTGGAGGTTTGTTCATGTTTACGAAAGGTGTGAACCGAACAAAGGTAACGGAGAATTGTGGCTAATGTACTTCTTCTTTGACGATTTGACTGTTACTGCAACGGTCGAGTTGGTGACGTTGGAGGTAAACGAAGATGGCAAAGATAGTCTTGTCGGTTCCTGGCAAACAGAATTTGTTGCTTGTCACGCCCGGTGCGTTGGCTAGCGTCAGCGGCGCGGCGGACGATCATACCGTCGCGGCGATCCGGCCCCCTTCACCGGAGTTCGGCGGCGCGCGAGCCACCTTCAGTTTCATCGACCGGGATGGCACGGCGACGGTTCTGGCGGCGTCGGGCAACGAGACACTGTTCCCGACCGCCGCCGTCAGCGAGCTGCACCAGGCCGGCTTTGGCACCGCCGACATGATGCATGCGGCTGGCGGCAATGCCACGCTTGGCGGGGCGGTCGCGTTCGAGACCGATATGTTTAACACCGGACCGGGCCATGACCGGGTGGCCGGCGGCTCCGGTGGCGGCACGTTCCTGGTGCGCGGCGGGCATGTCGCTTTGCAGGGCGGTCTGGATCAGACATTTTCCGCCGTGGGTGAGAGCCAGGCGGAGTATGCGCTCAGCAGCACGCGGATCTCGCACGGCTCGACGACACTCATCATGTCCGACAACACCCACTTCACGTTCTCCGGCTTTGGCGAGGCGGACAAGTCGCCGTTGGCCTGAGGGCGCGGTTTGCATCCCCGAACGGTTGTTCGGGGATGCGGGAGCAAGATGCGGAGTGCGGGGGAGCGTGCCCGGTTGGCATTGTCGGGCCTTCAGGGGAACCCGTCATGACCACATTCCAGTGCCTGCCGATCGAGACACAAACCGCCGAACGCTTTCGCCGCACGGGTGTGGACGATGGTGGCAACGAATTGCGCCGGGTCGTGGCGTCAGACGCGGGTGGATTCCCCTGCCGGCATTGCCTGCGCCTGGCGGCGGCTGGCGAGGTGATGCTGCTGGGTTCCTACCACTTGGCGCGACCACGCGGGATCTACTGGACGCCGAGCCCGATCTTTCTGCACGCGGAGGATTGCGTGCGCTTTGGCGCCATTGGCGAGGTGGCGCCGATCGTGCGGGCGAATACTTTGGTGTCGGTGCGGGCTTACGACGCGGCGGACCAGTGCGTGTACGATGTCGGGCAGGTTTGTTCGGGCGCGGAAGTGGATGCGCCGTTGGCGCGGGCGCTGGGGGATACGCGGACGGCGTTCGTGAATATCCACACGGCGCGGCCGGGGTGCCTGTTGGCTCGGGTGGAGCGGGCTGGGTGAGGGATTACGGTGGTTCCAGCCTTTAATATGGAATGGAATGCCGTCTATATTAAAGGCTGCCTTTAATATAGAGTGTGAAAGCTCGCCATATTAAAGGAAGCTTTCGTGGGGCCGCCGGTTGCCATTTCGCGTCGTGCTGGCGTCTACCGGCAGCAGCCGACTGGATACCGTGCCTTCCTGCCGGCGCCGTTGCCTCCCG
Organism: Rhodospirillales bacterium; assembly: GCA_025350425.1. Classification (GTDB taxonomy): domain Bacteria; phylum Pseudomonadota; class Alphaproteobacteria; order Acetobacterales; family Acetobacteraceae; genus JANXTF01. The sequence continues at coordinate 3 of JANXXW010000404.1, read as the reverse complement.
ATC
>JANXXW010000389.1 GCA_025350425.1 Rhodospirillales bacterium | reverse complement strand
AGTCCGCTCGCGCTGGGGACGCGGCCGCCACGAAACCCATGATCCCGACTGCCGCGAGAACGATTGGGACGATACGCATGGCTACCTCCAAGATGATCGAGGGCGGCATTTGTCTTGCCGTCCTGATATGGAGATAAGGCCGCAATTCGGGCAAGATATTGACCGTGACGGAGCCGCATTAGGGCAGGTCTGCACGTTATCGTGTGATCGTCAGGATCTCCCTAGCAGTCTTGCTTTTCCCGTTGCGGCGTTTTTCAGCCATCGCGGGTTGCAATCAGCGTGTGACAAGGCTGGTGATCAGTTTGTTCGCGGTATCGGTAACGCCCGAGAACATCGGAAAGTCCACCCGGTTCACCGCAATGAACACGCCCACGTTCCGGCCTGGAGCGAAGGCGATGTAGCTCATGAACCCGGCGCCGCCGCCGCTTTTTACCACGAGCATTGGCTGGGCACCCTGGGCCGCCACCATCACCCAGCCCAGGCCAAGGCCCGCCATAGGCAATGCTTCGTCAAAACCGATCGCGACCGGTATCGACTGTCGCGGGCGGTAGACCGCCTGACTCAGTGCCAGCACGCCGTTCGTGTCGGCAAGGTTGTGCCGCAGCCAGCGCACCATGTCGTTCCCGGTGCTGTAGAGCCCGCCACTTCCGTCCGTTGCGTGCGTGTCGATGCATGACGCAGCGCCGCCGAGGCCCGAGCCGATCATCAGCCGGGCACATTGTTCGGGTGTCGGCGCAAAGCCGGTATCCGTCATGCCGAGGGGCGCGGTGACATGGAGGCGAAGTAGGTCGGGATAGGATTGGCCGCCAGCGGTCTCGATCGCGTCGGCCAGGAGATCAAACCCGGGATTGGAATAGGCGGCGATGGTGCCGGGTTCCCAAGGTAGCGTGTAGCCGAGCAGCCATTTCCAACGATCCTCGCGCGTCGGCCAGGCGCGGGAGTTCACACCCTCAGGAATATCGCCTATCTCGCGCGGGAGCGCGGCCGAGTGCGTTGCGAGATCGAGCAGTGTAATCGCACGCGTGCCGAAGACAGGCACTTTTGCATCGGCGGCGAACCGTTGCAGGGGGTCAGTGAGAGCGAGTTTGCGCTCGGCGACAAGCGAGACGAGCATCTCGGTTGTGAACACCTTGGTGATCGAGTTGAGCCGCAACAGGCTTGCACCATCCGGCGTGTGCTTGTTACCTTTTTCGGTCTCACCATAACCACGGACCAGCGCGCGGTCGCCGCGCACAACCGCCAGAACCATGCCAGGCGCTCCGGAGTTGAGGAACGTGACCGTGCCGAGCAAGTCAGCCGCTTCCGCCAGGACCGGATCGTCAGCCGCATGGGAGGCGGTAGCGGTCGCGACTGCAAGGACAAGCGCGAGGAGTATGGATCGCATGATTTTGCCACCATCTTTATTTTGGGAGGTACCCTAGATGCACTGATCCCGCGTGAACAGCCTGCCTTTAAGATGACGGCCGGGTGGCATGCACGCGTGCGGCACGGACGACGAACTTAGCTCCAGGATGGCCGGCCAATACACCGGAGCCTTTCACCACAAGAGAAGGTTCAAGCGATGCCCATGCAGCCAAGCCTCGACCAACGCCGGATCGTCGTGTTCGACGTGAACGAGACATTGCTCGACATCGAGGCGCTCGCGCCGTTGTTCGAACGTTTGTTCGGGGACAGGCGGGTACTGCGCGAGTGGTTCGCGCAGCTGATCCTCTATTCCGAGGCGATCACCCTCGCCGGGGTCTACGAGCCGTTTGGCCAGCTCGGGGCCGGCGTCCTGCGTATGGTGGCAGCCACAAGGGATGTAGAGGTTCATCAGCCCGATCTGAACGAACTGCGTTCGCTGATGCAGGCCATGCCCGCGCATCCCGAGGTACCTGCCGCCTTAGTCCGCCTGCGAGAGGCTGGCTTCCGACTGGTTACCCTGACCAACTCCGCCCCGCAGCCAGGGAGTGGCTCGCTGGAGCGTGCTGGGATTGCCGCGTTCTTCGAGCGTCAGTTCAGCGTGGACGAAGTTGGGCGCTACAAACCAGCCCCGGAGACCTACAGCATGGTCGCCCGGGCGCTCGGGGTTGGGACCGACGGGCTGTGGATGGTGGCCTGCCACATCTGGGACCTGATCGGGGCGCAGCGGGCAGGATACGCGGGGGCGTTCGTGCAAAGGCAAGGCAATGCCCTCCTGGCGCTTCCCGCATTGCCCCAACCGGACGTGGTTGGCCCGGATTTGCTGGCCGTGGCCGAGCGGATCATTGCAGCCAGCACCGCAGCGCCGACTGCGTTCCAGTCGGATTAGTTGTCGCCTGGACGTTGGCGATGGATCGGACTTCCTGCAGATCGATGTCGAAGATGCCGCGCGCCACGCCCAGCGTGTGCAGGTGGCTGTCGCGCACCCCGGGAATGACAGTCGCGCCGTTGAGATCGATCACCCGTGTGTGGAGTCCAGCGAACCGGGCGACCCCCACATTGTTCCCCACCGCCAGGATTCGGTTGGCTGCACTGGGACAGTTCAGAGTCCCCTTGGAATCTTGTCAGCAATATCCGCTAACGGTCGATCATGCAGCGGCTTCTGCCTCGCCGACGTAGACGCGGCCGCCTCGAAGCGCGACGACCCGGTTGACGATGCGCAAGGCCGCTGGTCGGTGGGTGATCAGCAGCGTCGTTCTGCCCTTCATCAACTTGGCCAAAGCGTCGAGCGTGGCGCTCTCGGATGCGGCGTCGAGGCCTTCGGTCGGCTCGTCCAGGAGCAGCATCGGTGCATTCTTCAGGAGAGCGCGCGCGATCGACAGGCGACGGGCCTGACCGCCGGAGAACCGCGCGCCGTTCTCGCCGGCCAGCGTATCCAGGCCGTTCGGCAGACCTGCAATGTCCTCCTCAAGATACGCGGCCCGCAGCGCGTCCATCAGCTCGGCATCGGTCGCATCGGGGCGAGCAAGCTTGAGATTCTCACGCACGCTCACGTTGAACAGGTGGGTCTGTTGCGAGACGACGCCGAACAGGCTCCGTGCGGTATCGCCGTCAAGCTCGCGCAGCGCGACACCGCCGATTTTGATGTCGCCGTCGTATTCCCAGAAACGCAGCAACACGTTGAAGATGCTGGTCTTGCCCGATCCGCTCGCGCCGACGATGCCAAGGGCCTCGCCTTGCGGCACGTCGAGATCGAGGCCGTCGAGTGCCCAGGGTGCGTCGTCGGCGTAGCGCATCCGCAGGCCGCGTATCCGGAGATTGAAAATTTGTGGACGCGGCGCCCCGCAGCGCGGCTCGATCACGGCCGGGGGAGCGTCGATGAGGTCGAAAATTCGGCGCGCGGCGGCGAGCGTCTCACCCAGTGCCAGGAAAGCGGCGGGCAACGGTGCCACCGCTTCGAAGCTCGCGAGCACAAACAGGATGATCATCGCCAGATCGGGCCCGGTCAGGCTGCCTGCACGAACCAGCGGGATCGTGATGACGAGCGCGCCCCATAGCGCAAGCTGCGCTGCGAGCCCGGACAATGCTGAGCTGATACTGCTGATCCACGCCTGGCGGCGTTGCTGGCCGACCAGGGAGGTGCCCAGTCGCGCAATCGCTTCGGCCTGCCGAACGGCTGCCTGCGTGATCAGTAGCTCGCCAAGCCCCTGGACCGTCTCGGACACGATGACGCGCAGCTCTGCGCGGATCGACACAGCGCGCCGCCCGGGATCGCGCCCGAGGCGCACCGCTGCCAGCGGCAAGGCGATGCCGGCCGCGAACAATCCGCTGGCCTCGACCCAAGTGACGGGGACACTGTACAGCGCCAGAAAGCCCAGCAGCAGTATTACGGAGATGATTGCGGCGCAGGTTGGTGCGAGGACGCGGAGATAGAGCGTGTCGAGGCTGTCGATGTCGGAACGGATCCGGCTCAACAGGTCACCACCGCGGTGGTGCTGAAGCCGGGCCGGCGCAAGCGGCTCGAGATGCTCATAGAACCAGACACGCAATTCAGTGAGCAGACGGAACGTCGCCTCATGCGTGACCACACGCTCGACATAGCGGCCGACAGTACGCAGCACGGCAAGGCCACGGATGGCGGCAGCCGGGGCAAAATACTCGATTTGGATGGCGCCGATCCCTGCCAGCGCCATTGATGCGATGAACCAGCCGGACAAGGCAAGGAGGCCGACATTGGCAAGGACCACAACCACGTTGAGAGCAATGCCCGCAGCCGCCCAGCGCGCGTAGGGTCGGCCGAGCGCCAGCAGGCGAAGCAAATCCCTCATGCGTCCAAGCCGACGGGGAGGCCCATCACGCTGGCGTAGGTCGTGCCGCGCGCGGCCAGATCGCGGTGCCGGCCGCGTTCGACGATGGTGCCGTGGCGCAGGACGATGATCTCGTGGGCGTCACGGACGGCATCCAACCGGTGAGCGATGACCAGCATCGCGCAGCGTGAAGACAGGCGATCGATCGACCGCGCGACGACCGCGGCGGTCTCGTGGTCGAGTGCGGCGCCGGGCTCATCCAGCACGACGAGGTCGGCGTCCGCGAGGAATATACGGGCGAGCGCGATGCGCTGGATTTCGCCACCGGAAAGCCCCTGCCCGCGTTCGCCGATCATGGTGTCGAGGCCGTGTGGCAGGCCATCGATCAGACTTGTGGCCTCGGCCTGCTCGATGGCGTCGCGAAGTCGGGCCGGGTCGGCGTCAGCGCGGCCGAGGCGGATGTTGTCGAGTACGGTGCCGTGGAACAGCGTCGGGCGTTGCGGCAGCCAAGCGATGCGCGACTGCCAGGCCGCGGCGGGCAGCGTGGCGAGATCGTGACCATCCACAGTGATCCGGCCGCGTGTCGGAGTGAGGAAACCGAGCAGAAGCTGGCTCACGGTGGTCTTGCCCGCGCCGGAAGGACCGACCAGCGCGACCCGTCGGCCACGTGCGAGCGCGAAATCGATTCCCTCGAGCGCCGGCCTCGCGCCGGAGACTTGGCCACCCTGCTCGACATCGTAGGTAAAGCCGACCTGCTCGAAACGGATATGCCGGATCGGCGCGGCGGGGAGACTGCCGCGTCGATCGGAGGACAACCGTACGGGCGTGTCCAGGAGTGCGACGATCGCGTCCGCCGCGCCGACTGCCTCCATCCGCGCGTGATACTGTGTGCCCATCGCGCGGAGCGGCCGATAGAACTCGGGTGCCAGCAGCAGCACGGCGAAGCCGGGCAGGAAGTGCAGTTCACGGTAGTAAAGCCGGAAGCCGATATAGACGGCGACCATGGCGATGCTGACGGTGGCAAAGAACTCCAGAGCGAGCGACGACAGGAATGCGACGCGAAGGACCTCCATCGTGCTCGTGCGGTAGGCGTTGGAGGTCTGCGCGATGGAAGCGGTTTCGGCGCGGCTGGCGTTGAACAGCTTGAGCGTGGTCAGGCCCTCGATCGCGTCGAACAAATGGGCGGCGAGGTGGGCGAGCTTGCGCCACTGGGCCTGGTTCAGCGCCTCGGTACCGCGGCCGATCAGCACCATGAATAGCGGGATCAGTGGCGCCGAGACGCACAGGATGATCGCCGAAACCCAATCCGTCGGCACGACGAAGGCCAGGATTGCAATCGGGATGAACGCCACCAGAACACGCTGCGGCAGGTAGCCGGCATAGTATCGCCCGATGCTTTCGGCAGCATCGAAAACAGTGCTGGTGACATCGCCGGTGCGCTGCCGCCGGGTCCAGGACGGACCGAGTGCGAAGATATGGGTCTGCAGCGCACCGCGGACGGCGAGCACCACGCGCGCACCCGCCTCGAACGCCACAGCGTCGCCGATCGTGGTCGTGATGGTGCGCAGTATGAACACGGCGAGTAGGCCCCAGAGCCATGGCCAGACCGTGTCCCGCGCCAGACCGTGGATCACAACGGCATCGACCACGCGTGCGAGCAGCCAGGCCTGAACGATAAGGGTCAGCCCGCTGATGGCACCGCACGCGATGGCAACGGTCAGAGGTACGCGGGCGAGCGGAACCTTGCCGCGGAGAAAGCCCTCCAGCTTGGTCCGGTCGGCACGCGACATCGGCGCAGAATGAGTCGTCATCTCAGCGTGACCAGTGTTACGCCACCAGCGCTCAGCGCCCGCCCACGAGGCGTCGCCATTCGCCCCTGGCGAGAAGGGCATACATCCCAAGCGAGAACAGAAACATCACGGCGGCAGCGATGTACAAATTGCGCGGCATGCCGAAGATGGCGGCGCCGAGAAGCACGCCGATCACCGGGCCGATCAGGAACAGGCTCAGCGCGCGCAGGTTCCACAGCACCTGCAATGCCAGAGTTCGGCGATCCGCTGTGCTCACGCGTGATACGACGCGAGCTTGGTGATGCGGGCCCGAAAGACCCAGATTTGATACCAGTTGTACATCAGCATGACAGGGAACAGACCCGCGACCGTGAACCAGAAGGTGAACGGCGATATCTCCCGGCTCGCTGCCGCATCAATGGTCCAGGTATCTGGGATCATGTAAGGATAGATCGTTGCGAGCAGTCCAGCGGCCATGATGACGATGGTGAGGTTGAGCCACAGCATAGCGGCGATGTCATGATTGCGGTTCGATGCGCGACGCATCAGGAACGAGGTGCCGATGGCAGCGAGCGGGACCAGCCACCACACCCAGAAATACGAGCCGAACCAAGTGCGATTTGCCCATGGAAAGACGATCGCGATCCACAGCGTCGAGATCGGAACCGCGGCGATGGCCAGGTAAAACACAGTGTTGGTCCAGATTGCTGCGCGCTTGCGTACCGGCTCTTGCGCTTCGAAGCGTGCGCGGACGAACAGTCCGCCGGAAAGTGAGACTGCGATCACGGCGGCGACACCGATCCAGATGCTGAACGGGCTGATGAAGCGGAGCGCGCCCCCGACATAGGTCGGGACCCGGTCAGGCTCGTTCGTGAGGGGAAAGCCGAGCAGCACGGCGCCAACGCACATGCCGCCGAAGAAGGTCACAGTCAGGCTCGACAAGCCGAAGGCCCAATCGGTGAAGCGCCGGGTGCGTTGGGAGGCAAGATGGCGGAACTCGAGGGCGACTGCGCGGGTGAGGATGCCCCACAGCACCAGGACGAGCGGGATCATCAGATAGCTGAGCGCCGAGCCGTAGGCGAAGGGAAACGAGCCGAACAGAACCCCGCCCCCGACAACGAGCCAAGTTTCGTTGGCGTCCCAGGTGCCGGCCATGGCCTGCATGATCGCGCCACGCTCGTCCTCGTCCGAGACGGTCAGGGAAAAGATGCCTGCGCCGAGGTCCGCGCCATCCAGGATGATATAGAGCAGCATCGAAAAGGCGACCGTAAGCCACCAGCCGACGGCGAGCAGGTGCTGGACAGGAGTGAGAGCGTCCATCGTTTGTTGGCTCCGGGGTTACGTAAGTGATCCAGTCTTTATTCGGCTTTGAGCGATGTCAGGCCGGTTGCGGGCTTGGCAGGCCCGGTCCAACCGACGTCTCCGCTTTCGGCGTCTCGACTTCGCCTCTCACACGCAGTCTACCACTGGCCGGCGTACCGAGGCCTTCGCCGCCATCGCTGGGGATCGGATTACTCATAGCCGGGCCCTCGTTGATCACCTTGCTAAGGAACCACCAGGTTGCCCCCCAGACCATGAGCTCGAAGCCGGCATAGCCAACCAGCCAGGCCACTTCCTGAGCGACCGACATATTGCTGACGCCCTCCGAGGTGCGCATCAGGCCATAGACCACCCACGGCTGACGCCCTACCTCACGGGTCCACCAGCCGACCCATACCGAAATGAACGGCACGAAAGCGCCGAACACGGTGGCGCGGAGGAACCATTTGTTGGAACCCGCTGCCCGCCCGGTCAGGCGCTTGCGCGCGACCAGCCAAGTCCCCCAGCCGGCCATCAGGACCATGAAGAAACCGCAGGCGACCATGACCCGGAAGCCGTAGAAGGGGACCAGCATCGGTGGCCGGTCCTGGGCCGGAAATTCGTCCATGCCGCGTATCGTGCCGTTCCAGCTATGGGTTTCGAGCAGGCTCAGCACATGCGGAATCTTGATCGCCCATGCGTTGCCGTCGCCCGCAGCGTTCGGCCACGCCACCAGGTTCCAGTCCGTGTTCGGGCTACCGTCTGGGTTGTTGGCGTGCCAATGCCCCTCCATCGCGGCAAGCACGGTCGGCTGCTCCCCGGCGACCGTCAGGCCCATTGCATCGCCAAGCCAGACCTGCAGCGGCGCGATGACCAGCAGAGCGAGGATCGAACTCTTCAGCGATCGCTGAAACAACGCCACATGGCGCTGCTTCAACAGATTCCAGGCGGACACCCCGGCGACGAAGCCGAGTGCAACTTCGAACGAAGCGACCAGCATGTGCGGGAAGCCGTAGATCACATCGGGGTTGAAAATGGCCTGCCACCAATCCTTGACGACGAACACACCGCGAGTGAGCGTGACGCCGGTCGGGGTCTGCATCCAGGAGTTTGCGACCAGGATCCACAGAGCGGACAGGCTGGACGAGAGTGCCACATTGAACGTCGCGAAAAGGTGCATCTTCCGGCCGATCTTGCCCCAGCCGAAGATCATCAGCCCGATGAAACCGGCCTCATACATGAACGCCGTGATCGTCTCATAACCGAGGATTTGCCCGAAAAAGGGCCCGGCGGCCTGGGAGAACGGGCCGTAAAGAATGCCGAATGCAAGTTCCATCGTGATGCCGGTCGCAACGCCGGCAGCGAAGTTGATGATGAGCAGCTTCTCGAAGAAGCGGCACAGCCGATACCAGTGATCGTCAGAAGTCACCAGCCAGAGCAGCTCGCCGATAAACATCATCGCGGCAAGCCCGATCGTCAGCGGCGGGTAGAGGATGTGAAGCGTCGTGATCCATCCGAAATCCAAGCGCGACATCAGAAGCGCAAGCGAATTATCCACCATTCGGAGTTCAGTCCTATTGTGTCATCAGCAGCAGCGACGCCGTGTTTATCGACGGCGCTTACCGGATTCGATTTGGGTTTGCGACAGCGATGCGCCACCCCACGCCGGTAACAACAGCGTGGGAAAGTCTCCGACCCGGCCCATGCGTCTGGGTGATACGGCAAACTGTCACATGGCAGGTTCTGCGCGCGCCCGAACGACACTCCGCGTTGCTGGACGGCTTGGTGTCTCAGTTTGGTCCGATGCCGGATGGGGGACAGTTAGAACTCAGCAACGCCGGCGAACATGGTCAGAACCATCCGCCCGACTAGGATCGTGGTGCCGGCCCAGGGCTCCTCTCACCCCAAAAGGCAAAGCCTTAATCGTTGTTCAGCCCCGTGCCTTTTTTGTTCCAGCACGCTCGCGATAGGTAAAGTTACCGATCGGTGCGGTCGCACGCTGGACAGCAACATCGAGTAAATGGTGATCTGGCGATAGCCTGCATGCTGGATCTGTCACGTTCGCATCGCCGGTCAGCGCGAACGCCTGGCAGCGACAGCCACCCCAGTCTTGCTCTGCTTTGGGGCATCCCTGGCATGCACCACGCATCCAGGCGACCCCGCGATAGGCCAGAAACGCCTCCGAATATGTCCAGATATGCGCCAGCGAATGGTCGCGCACTGTATCGAACACCAGTCCGGGCAAGCTTTCAGCGGCGTGGCATGGCAGCACGCGGCCAGCGGGATTGACCACCATCACCTGTCGGCCCCACCCGCCCATGCAGGGCTTGGGCTCGGTGGCGTAGTAATCGGGCACCACATAGTCGATCGTCAACCGGCCGCGATGGAGGGTCTGCGCATGCGCCACCAGATCCGACGCGGTATCCAGCTGCGCACGCGTCGGCAACAAATGATCGCGATTGAGCAACGCCCAACCGTAGTACTGGACGTGCGCCACCTCCAGTCGCTTTGCGCCAAGCTCCAAAGCGAGTGCCACGATCTCATCGAGCCGATCGAGGTTCTGCCGATGCACCACAGCGTTGAGAGTGAACGGCAGCCCAGCCGACGTCACCAGCCGAGCGAAGGCCAGCTTACGCGCATGGCCTCCCGGAAAGCCGGCGATTCGGTCGGCAGAATTTGGCTCGCTGTCCTGCACCGACAGCTGAACATGATCGAGCCCGGCTTCAGCCAACTCAGTGATTCGCGCCGCGTCGAGCATTACACCCGAGGTAATGAGGTTGGTGTAGAGGCCGGCCTGGGCGGCATGGCGCACCAATGCCACGAGATCGTGTCGCGCGGCTGGTTCGCCGCCCGACAGATGCAGCTGCAGCACGCCAAGGTCCGCTGCCTCCTGAAACACACGCGCCCAATCCGCCGTGGTCAGCTCGGCAGCTTGCTCAGCCAGAGCCAGCGGGTTGGAGCAGTAAGGGCAGCGTAGCGGACAGCGATGCGTGAGTTCCGCCAATAGGCCGACCGGAGGCGGAGGGGACGTGTCGGGCAGGCTACCTGTCATGATCTGGGTCGTCATCCGGCCAACACTTGGCGATCGTGCAGATCAGCCAGCATCGCTGCCACGTCGACTTTGATCGCCTCGCGCGGGGCTGCGAACTTCTCGGCTAGTGTGTCAACGATTTGGTCGACCGTGCGCACACCGTCCACCAGCAACAACACCTCAACGGCGATTTCGTCGGGCTCGAACACCCGTTCCGGCGCCAGGATCACCCAACGTTTGCGCGCCTTGTCCTGATGCAGCCGATGGCCGCGGGCGAACTGCGGCACCATCACGGCCGAAAGGCCCCGGGCGGTGGCAGGCCGGGCGCGACATATGCGAAATACAGGGAATCTAATTGGGCCCATAGCAGATCGCATTTGAAGCGGAGCGCGCCAAGCACGCCTTCTTGCTCTACGCGGGTGCGGGCATGGGTCTTTACGTAACCGAGCGCGAAGGCCACGTCCGCCGGCGCCTGGGTAAGACGTGGCATGAAATACGATAACGTGTCGGCATCGACGAAGCTGTAGTTGCGCAGCATGCCGGCGACGCGTTCGGAGATGATCTTGCTCGAAAACATCTCGGTCAGCGACGATGCCACGGCTTCCAGCACCGTCCGTTCGCGCACGAACGCGACATACGCGTCGACGGCGAAACGGGTGCCGGGCAATAGGCCGGCCAGCGACATGACATAATCGTTGTCCAATCCAAGGCCACTGGTCAGCCGTAGCCAGCGCTCTACCCCGCCAGGTGCAGTTCCTTCACCGTCATGGTCGACCAAACGACGGCGCCACTCACGGCGCAGATCGGTGGTTGGCAGCCGCGCCAGCAACGAGGCGTCCTTCGCAGGAATGCGGCACTGGTAGTAGTAGCGGTTCAGTGCCCAGGCCTGCACCTGGCCGCGGTCGAGCTTGCCGTCGTGTAGCAGCCGATGAAACGGGTGCAGGTTGTGATAGCGTTCGGCGCCAATGGCGAGCAGGCGACGTTCCAGCTCTTCGGGCGACAGCAACGAATCGTGATCCGCTATGTTCATGTCAGCAACTCCATGCCGTCGAAGGCAACCTCCCAGCCCTGTTTCTCGAGCGTGCGACGTTCAGGGGAGCCGCTCATCAAGGCTGGATTTGTATTGTTTAGATGAATGAATACGCGGCGCCCAATGCCAAGGTCAGCAAAGGCCGAGATTACGCCTTGGGGACCGCTGATACTCATATGGCCCATTCGGGTGCCGGTCTTGGCGCTGAGCCCGGCATTGATCAACTCGTCATCGTCCCAAAGAGTGCCGTCGAATAATACTAAGGCCGCGCCACGCAAACGCTGGCGCAAGGCGTCAGTCATCGCCGCACAACCCGGGACAAAGAACAGTGATGAATTTTCACTCCGAATTTCAAGGCCGACAGTCGCCCCACTATCGGAGCGACCAGGGTCGGCGCCAGTTTCAGCGAACAGCGGGATCTTACCGGGCACCACGAAGGACTGAACGGTCAAACCGAGCGGTTGCCCCAACCCATCGGTCAGCACGGTGGCTTCACCCGAAGGCAGACCGCGCCGTGGCACGCGGGCAATCGGCAGGGCGCCGAAGATTGGGTTTGCGGCAAGAACATCCAGCACGTCCGATCCAGCATAGATAGAAAAAGCGTGACCCTCTCGCAGGCTGAGCAATCCCACGATGGCGTCAATCTCGGCACCGGTGAGCACGATTGCTGCGATCGGTGAATGGCGACCATACCCTTTGGGGTGAAGTGCCGGGGTGCACGCAATCTGCGCGGATAGATCTGGAGCGGCATTCAGTAAAACCCAACGCTCCCCATCGGCCGAAACGGCAACGCTGCATTGGGTGCGGGCAGGTGTGAGAGGATCGGCCGAGCGGGCCATGCGGCATAGTCTGCAAGCACAATTCCACTGCGGAAAGCCACCGCCCGCTGCC
>JANXXW010000156.1 GCA_025350425.1 Rhodospirillales bacterium | reverse complement strand
GTGCTTCTACCCGGTGGTCTTCATCTTCCCGATGATCGGCCTTACGGATGCTGGCGCAACGACTGCTGTACAGGTCGGCTACACCATTGCCGATATTGTTTCCAAGGCAGTATTCGGCGTGTTGATATATCTTATCGCAGTCAAAAAATCGGCAGTCGAGTTTCCTGCTCGGCAGCTTGAGCTTGCGACACAGCAGTAACTAGCAATACAGGATCAGCAGAATGAGTAGTTCTGCTGATCCTGTATTTTGACGGGAGCGACATAATGCAAACTCACTCCGTCGTTCGTCACCAAGTTCGACCTGGGCTATTGGAAAGCCAAATGGACGACGTGGAACGGTACATGGTTGCTCTCACCGAGCAGTCTGGACCTCAAACAACTGGTCAACCTTCGGCCGCAGTTCAGGCCGCGACCTATCACTTTGCGGCCGGCGGACAGCGACTACGGGCACGGCTTGCCATCCATGCAGCACTGGCGCTTGGGCTTGATCATGCCGACGGCATTGCTCTCGCGGCAACGGCCGAGCTGCTGCACAATGCATCGCTGATCCATGACGACCTGCAGGATCGCTCCAGTTCGCGTCGAGGCACCGCAACTGTTTGGGCGGCCTTTGGTGACAACGTCGCCATCTGTACTGGCGATCTACTTCTATCCGCCGCATACGGGGCGCTGGCGCAATTCTCTGACCCGTCAAAACTGCCGGCGCTAATCGCCTGCATTCATGAGCGGACCTCAACCGCCATCCGCGGCCAGTGCGCTGATTTGTCGCCAAGCGCGCGGATCCTCGGCGACATCGCCGGATTCGAGAAGATTGCTGTGGCAAAATCTGGGGCGCTGCTAAGCCTTCCGCTGGAGTTGGTTTTTGTGGCCGCCAACCTCGGCACAGTGGCCTTGGCCGGGCGGGAAGCTGCCGAGGCTTTCGCAATCGGCTATCAGATCGCCGATGATATCGCGGACTGGATCGATGATGCCGGCGATGGCCCGATTCCCCACTCGTTCAACGCCGTTCAAGTGTTCGAAGCGGCCGGCTTCGGCAGCACCGCGCTGGAGGAGGCACGAAACCTCGGTATCCAGCGCCTCACCGCCGCAGCCGCGATCGCCAGCGACCTGCCGCAGGGCTCGGGCACATTGCTGCGGGACCTTGCGTTGCAGCTAACCGCAACCCTGCCCTGGGCCAATATCGCCAGATGAACGCGATCGTCATAGGGGCCGGCTTCGGCGGTATCGCGGCCGCCTTGCGGTTGCGCGCCAAGGGCTACCGCGTCACGCTGATCGACCGTTGCCAGCTGCTTGGCGGACGAGCCCAGGTGTTCGAGCGCGACGGGTTCCGCCACGATGCCGGGCCAACCGTGATCACGGCGCCGTTCCTGATCTCCGAGCTGTTTGCCTTGTTCGGCGAGACGATGGAAAACCACCTCACGCTGGTGCCGCTGCGCCCCTGGTATCGTTTTCATTTCGCTGACGGTGACCATTTCGACTACGGCGGCACGATGGAGGAGACGCTGGCGGAGATCGCCCGCATCGAACCGGGCGACCAGGATGGCTACCGTAAGCTGCTCGCGCACTCGAAGCGCATTTTCGACGTAGGTTTTACCGAGCTCTCGGCCCAATCGTTCCACCGCTTTGGTACCATGCTGCGGCAGATCCCGCGGCTGATTGGCCTGCGCAGTGACAAGACGGTTTGGGGCTTGGTTTCCAGCTACATCAAGAACCCGAAGCTGCGGCAGGCCTTTTCGATCCAGCCACTACTCGTTGGGGGCAATCCGTTCGATACAACCAGTATCTACGGCCTGATCCATTACCTCGAGCGGGCGTACGGCGTTCATTTCGCGATGGGCGGTACCGGCGCGATTACCCGCGCGCTTGGCGGGTTGATGGAGCGGCAGGGTATCGACATCCGCCTCGGCGAGACCGTGAGCCAGATCAGCGTGACCGGCGGTGTTGCAACCGGCGTGGTGCTGGCCGACGGGCGCAAGATCGCGGCCGATGTTATCGTCTCCAACGCCGACGCGGCCTACCTGTATAGCGCCATGGTGCCGAAATCGGCGCAGGCGCGTACGACGCGGCTCAAGCTCGCGGCGGCGCAATACTCGATGGGTCTGTTCGTGCTGTATTTCGGTACCAGGACAACCTATCCCGACGTCGCGCACCACACGATCTGGCTCGGCTCGCGCTATCGGGAACTGCTCGCCGACATCTTCGATCGGAAGGTCCTGGCGGAGGATTTTTCGCTCTATCTGCATCGGCCGACCGCCACCGACCCGAGCTTCGCGCCGCCCGGCTGCGACAGCTTCTACGTGCTGTGCCCGGTGCCGAACCTGCAGGCTGGGATCAACTGGGCGAAGGAGGCACCGCGCCTTCAGGCCAGGATCATCGCCGCCCTCGATGCCACGATCCTACCAGGGCTGTCCGCCACGATCACGGCCGAGTTCTGCGTGACGCCGGAGAATTTCCGCCATGACTACCTGAGCCAGCACGGCGCCGGCTTCTCGATCGCACCGCTGTTCCGGCAATCGGCCTGGTTCCGTTTCCACAATCAGGCAGAGGGCATCCGTAACCTGTATCTCACAGGGGCCGGGACTCATCCCGGTGCCGGCCTGCCCGGCGTGCTGTGCTCGGCCAAGGTGATAGACGCGCTGATACCACCTGTATCCGGCCAGATTACGCTGCAGGCGCTTGCCGCATGACCGATCCATCCGCCTCCGCCTACGCCGCCGCACATGCGGCACTCGCCGCCAAGGGGCGCAGTTTCCACTGGGCGCGGCGACTTTTGGGAGCGGTTCACGCCGACCGTGCCACCCGGTTATACGGGTTTTGCCGCCGGGTTGACGACGTGGCCGATGAGACGCAATCGCCCGAGGTCGCCCAGGCTGCGCTATACGCCCTTGGCCAGTCACTGCGCGCTGGCGCATCGCGGGACCCGCTGACCGCCGATACCATCCGGCTGCTGCATGATTGCGAAATCGACCCGGCGATCCCGCTTGAGCTGATCGCCGGCGTATCGGGCGACCTCCTCTCGGTTCGCGTTGCCAACGAGACCGAACTGCTGCGCTATTGCTACCGCGTCGCCGGAACGGTCGGGCTGATGATGAGCGCGGTGCTCGACGTAAAGGACCCGCGCGCCTTGCCGCACGCCATCGATCTTGGCATTGCGATGCAGCTCACAAACCTCTGTCGTGACGTGCGCGAGGATGCGCTGGCCGATCGCCGCTACCTGCCGGCTTCTCTGGTTGGGCAAATCGACCCAGCGCGTCTCATTCAGCCCACAGAAGCTGATCGTTCTACCGTCTGCGGCGCCGTCGCGACCCTGCTCGATCTTGCGGACGTCTATTACCGCAGCGGCGAAGACGGCCTGATCTATCTGCCGGCTAGCGCACGCAGCAGCATCCTCGTGGCAGCACGAGTCTATCGCGCGATCGGTGGCAGGCTGCGTCGGCGCGGTTGTGACTATTGGTCGTCCCGGGCCTGGGTGCCGATGGGCGGCAAGGCAGTAATTACGATAAAAGCTCTCGCGGCACCGCCATTCCGGCAGACATCCAGACGGCCAGCCCGGCCGCACGATCCCACCTTGCACATGCCGTTGGCCGGTCTGCTCGGCATCAACCTGGGGATGGATAAACTAAATGCCGCCTGACGCGAACCTGCTCATTCTTGGCGGAGGCTGCGCCGGCCTTAGTCTCGGAATGCGGCTGGTCGACCATGCATCGCCGGCCAAGCGGACGGTGATCCTGGAGGCGAGAACCGAGTATACCAATGACCGGACCTGGTGCTTCTGGCGCCTCGCGCCACACCGGTTCGACCGGCTTGTCGCCCATTCGTGGTCGTCGGTGGCGATCCGCACAAAGCAGCGCTCGGTCACGGTCGACTGCCGGCTGACCCCCTACCAGATGCTGGAGGCCGCGCCGTTCTATGCGGAGGCCCAGGACCGGATCGACCGTTCGAAGCACGTTGACCTCGTCCTCGGCGCCAGCGTCGACGACACGCCGCGACGGGTCGCGGGCATGTGGCAAGTCGAAACTGACACCGGCCGGCTTACGGCCCGCCATATCGTCGATACCCGCCCAGTGCGGCCGCCACGGGCCAGCGACGCCATGCTCTGGCAGTCGTTTTACGGCCAGGAAATTGAGTGCGCCGCCTCAGTCTTTGATGCCAACACAGTCGGGTTGATGGACTTCGCCGAGGCCCGTTCGGATGACGTGCTGTTCCACTACGTATTGCCGCTCTCGCCTTGCCGCGCGCTCATCGAGACGACGGTATTCGGCCCAAGGCCGCTGGTGCCAGCCGATCTTTCCTCCGTTCAGGCGGCGGCCGTCGAGAAGCTCGTGCGCGGAAATGCGTTCAGCGTGCGGCGCGCTGAAAGCGGCCTGCTGCCGATGGGCATGACCACCTACTTTACCGTGCCCGGACCCGACTACAGCCGTGCCGGCCTGATGAGCGGTGCCGCGCGTGCAAGCAGCGGCTACGCATTCCAACGCATCCAGCGCTGGGCAGACGCGGCGGCAGCGTCGATTGGAAGGGGCGGCCCGCCCATCGGACATCAATCTGATCCGGCGTTGCAACGAGGCATGGACCACCTGTTTCTCCGCGTCGTCCGCGACCACCCAGACCGCGCACCCGACCTGTTCATCCGGATGTTCGGTAATGCTGACCCGGCCCGCGTCATCCGCTTTCTCAGCGATCAAGGTACGCTCGCAGACTGCGCCGTGATCGGGTCCACCCTGCCGCTACAACTGTTCATCGGCGAGATGCTCAAGAGTATGGTAGCCGCACCCGGCGCGTTCCGAGAGGCCGCTTGAACCGCGCCCTGCGGATACAAGGATTGGGCTTCAGCGTCGTGGCCCTGACGCTGGCAGCGGCGACAGTCGTGCTTCCACGTCTGGATGCACGGGTAGAGCTGCTAGTTGTTGCCGCGATGATCATCCTGCTCGGCGTGCCGCACGGGGCGCTCGACACGATCTTTGCCCGGAAGGTTTATCAGGTCCGAAGTCTTCGCGGCTGGATCGGCTTTGGCTTCCTTTACGGCGCACCGGCTGTTGCCGTCGTGGCGCTTTGGCTAGTCACACCATCCGTGTTCCTGCTCGGCTTCCTGCTGATATCGGCAGTGCATTTTTCCGGCGACCTGGCGGAAGGCTCGCGCGGCCTCTCCCGTCTGCTTTATGGTGGCGCAGTGATTGTGCTTCCTACTTTGCTCCACGCCGATGAAGTCGATCGCTTGTTCGCCTTGCTGGCCGGGCCCGACGCAGCGGCGCGCGTGACGCCCTGGTTAACTAGTTTAGCTTGGCCCTGGCTCGCTGTGCTAATCGCAAGCGCGTTGCTCGAAGCGCGCCGGTCCTGGCAAACCACCCTCGAACTGCTGGCGGTCGCAGCGCTGGCAACTATAGCGCCACCCCTTGTTGCGTTTACCGTGTTCTTCTGTGGAATGCACAGTGCACGGCACATCCTGCGCACCGTCGCCTATGCCAGCCCATCACCGCTCTGGCTAATGTTGACAGCCGGGCTACTGCCCATGGTGCTGGTCTTTACGGCATCAGCCATCGGCTGGTTTTGCCTCGCCGATACGCCGCTCGATGCGCGGCTGATTCAGTTCGTCTTCGTCGGACTTGCCGCGCTGACCGTCCCGCATATGGCGCTGATCGAGCGCGTTCGTCTGTCAGGCTGGAAACAACCAGCGTTACCATAACATGCGCGCCCCTTCGGGTGTTACTAGAGCGTGACCGTCTCTGAGAGAATCGGGGGTCCCGGCGCGGTCTGAAGTCTGATTCGATGATCTGACCGGTTTGGAGGTCAGACGATGACACGTCCCTACTCGATGGATCTGCGTGAACGGGTCGTGGCGGCTGTGCA
>JANXXW010000344.1 GCA_025350425.1 Rhodospirillales bacterium | reverse complement strand
CGAACACGCTGCGCCGGAGAGTGAGGTTGGCGCCGACCACCCATTCGCCCGCGCGCAGGAAGCGCGGCGTCGGGCTCCAGTCGATGCAGGAGAGATGCCCGGCGAGGCTGTCATCGTACCAGGCCGGCATGGTCTCGCCCTCGTATTGCGGCGCGACCTTGCCGCCGACCGCGAGCAGGTCAGGGGTCGTGGCCATTCGGCTCAGGATGTGCTCGCACCAATCGTCGCAGACCAGCGCGTCGTCATCGAGGAACGCGATCACCTCGCCGCGGCTGTGCTCGACGGCGTGGTTCCGGGCGTGCGACAGGCCTTGCGTCTCGCAGACCGTAGCGCGGATATCGGTGCGTTCGGGGATCGGCAAAGCACAACGCAGGGCGGCAGGCGTGTTGTCGACGACCAGCAATTCGCAATCGGCACCCTGGCTGCGTGCCTGGGCGAAGCCGCGCGAGGCGAGCAGCGTGTCCACGCTGTCACGCAAGGTCGCGTAGCGGTTGTGGGTGCAGATCGCGACCGTGAGGCGCGGGCTCATCGGCGTTGCCGGACGTCGATGGCGCGAAACGCGAACGACACGTCCTGGCCGGCCGGGATGGTGGTGGGATCGATGCCGATCTCGAATGCGAGATCGTCGGCCTCAGCATCTTCCTGCACCAGGCTGGCATAGCGGCCGTCCTGATGCGACAGCCAGGGATATTGTATGCCGTTGATCCGCAGATAGAACGACTGCGCGGCAGCGGGAGACACGAAGCCGTCGATCTCGATACCGATATCGTACTGCGCGTTGCGCGGCAGGCGCAGGCGGGCGGCGATGCGGGCGGCGCGGCCGACCCAGCGTTTAGCGCCCCCAGGCGTCGCGCCATCGGGCAGCAGCTCCGGCTCGAACACGTCGACGAACAGGAAATTGGGTAGCCGGGCATCGTAGGACCACCGCGCCACGGCGGCGGGCGGCGGGGGCGGCAGCATCCGGGTGCGGGAAAGCTCGGCGATCAGTTCCGCCTGGGCGTCGATATGGTTCGCGAGACCACCCACTGTCGCGCGTAGATCCGCGAAGCCACGATCCACGCCCGCAAAAAAGTCATCGGGGGCGAGCTGAAATCTTTCGAGGGAGCGCTGCATGATGATTACCGGGTGATGCCGGGGCCAAAAGTGACTCGGAACCGTGCAATCGGCAGTCAATCGCGCATTGCATTTACCGGGACGGGCATCATCAAACTTCGATTTCTGGCGTCATTGCAGGCGTTGACGCATGACCGCCCGCCTTTACGCCCCCACACAAACCATGTCTGATTGGCGTGACATGAGCCGCCCGAAACCGTCCCGCCGCGCCGACTTCAGGCTGTTCAGCCGCATCACCATGCGTTGGGGCGACAACGACGTGTTCGGTCACGTCAATAACGTCATCTATTATTCGTGGTTCGACACGGCGGTGAACCGCTTCTTGATCGATCGCGGCCTGCTCGAACTCGCCTCCAGCACGATCATCGGCGTGGTGGTGGAGAATGGCTGCCGCTATCACAGCGAGATCGCCTATCCCGGCGACGTCGAGCTCGGCCTTCGCATCGATACGGTAGGCAACAGCTCGGTCCGTTACGCCATCGGCGTGTTCCGCGCAGGCGAGGACGTAGCCGCCGCCGATGGGAATTTTGTACATGTCTATGTCGAGCGCGCGACGATGCGGCCGGTGCCGATCCCGGAGCTTACGCGCGCGGAAATGATGACCATCGCGGTCTGAGGGAGAAAATTAATGGATATCGGAATTTCGGGTAAGCGCGCGTTGGTGTGCGCGGCGAGCAAGGGTCTCGGCCGGGCCTGCGCCATGGCATTGGCGCGCGAGGGCGTGGCCGTCACCATCACCGCGCGCACCGCCGAGACACTGGAGACGACGGCCGCCGAAATCCGCGCCGAAACCGGCGTGGAGGTGACGATCGTCGTCGGCGACATCACCCTCGAAGCCGGTCGCGCGGCGGCGCTCGCGGCTTGTCCTGATCCCGATATCCTGATCAACAACGCCGGTGGCCCGCCGCCCGGCGACTTCCGCGACTGGGGCCGCGACGCCTGGATCCAGGCGCTCGACGCCAACATGCTGACGCCGATCGAGCTGATGCGTGCGTCCGTCGACGCGATGGCCGCGCGCGGCTACGGCCGCGTCGTCAACATCACCTCGGGCGCCGTGAAGGCGCCGATCGCCATCCTCGGCCTGAGCAACGGCGCGCGTTCCGGGCTGACCGGC
>JANXXW010000267.1 GCA_025350425.1 Rhodospirillales bacterium | reverse complement strand
CAGGGCGCGGGCCATGTCCGGCGCCCCCTTGAGCGCCGTGCGCAACGCGATAGCGGCCGGTGGATTGGCGATCAGCCAGGACCAGCCGTCCTGCCGTGCTGAGATCGCCGCCCTGTCGGCCAGGGGGGCAGACACCCACTCGGCCAACAGCCGCGCCCCGGCGGCGGTCGAGGTGCGCTGGATCGCCGCCAGCAGCGTGTGCGCGGTGCCGCCGTCGCGCGCCCGGGTGATTTCGAGGCTGGCACGGGTGGCGGCGTCCATCTCCAGACGTCCTGCCTCACCGCGCGGCACCGGGCGCGACAGGCGGGGCATCTTGCCGGCCTGGGTCTCACGCACGTAGTCCAGCGTCGCCATGGCGGCCATCGCCTCGGCATCCGAGAAGGCGCCGAACGCGTCCAGGCTGGCCGCCCCGAAGGCCTCGGCCAGCCGCCGCCGGGCGATCAACGGCGGCGGCGGCGTAGGCTCCGGGCCGCGCCGCGTCTCCCACTCACCCAGCGCCAGACCGGGGCCGGCGAGGATTTCCGCCGCATCGAGCCGACCCAGCAGGCTGGCGACCTCGCCCTTGGCCAGCGGCTGCGTCTCGAACAATCCAGTGGAGACATCGAGCCAGGCGGCGCCGAACCGCGCGCCAAATTCGACCAAAGCAAGCAGCAGGTTCGGCCGCCCGGCCTCCAGCAGCGCATCCTCGACCAACGTGCCGGGCGTCACGACCCGGACCACCGCACGCTTGATCGGCGCCTTGCCGACCCGCATCTTGGGGTCTTCCATCTGCTCGACCACGGCGACGCGGAAGCCGCGACGGATCAGGCGCGATAGGTATATCTCATACGCATGTGCCGGCACGCCGCACATCTGGATCGGCTGGCCCGCGTGGGTTCCGCGATGCGTGAGCGAGATATCCAGCGCCGCTGCCGCCGCATCGGCGTCGGCAAAGAACAGCTCGTAGAAATCCCCCATCCGGAAAAATAGCAGCGCATCCGGCTGCTCCGCCTTGATGGCGAACCACTGCGCCATGGCGGGGGTGGCACCGTCCGCGTCCGGCGTGGCCTTACGGGTCACGTCCGCCATCCACGCAGGACAAGCGACGACGTCACCGCGTCGCACCTCACTCGGGCTCCCGCAATACACACCTCACGATCCTACAACGACAGCCGCCACGGAGAAAGTCGGCTCACGCCATCGCTCTGCAATCGATGCGTCACCAAGCGGACACCAAGCAGATTGTAGACACCCGCAATCGTAATTCCCGGAGACTCGCATGAACGACCCCAACCCCACGACATCGGGCGCCACCCGCCGCCAGGTGATCGCCGGCACCGCCGGAGTGGCCCTCGCCGCCGCCGCGCAAGGAACCGCCCTAGCCCAAAGTCAGGCCGGCGTCACCGCACGCGGCAAGGTGTTCGAGGACATTGATGCCCGCCCCGGCATCCCCGGCGTGATGGTTTCCAACGGCCGGGACGTGGTCAAAACCGGTGCCGACGGTAGATATGCCATCGCCGTGCAGCCCGGCGACGCCGTTTTCGTCATCAAGCCGACCGGCTACATGACCCCTGTCGATCCCGCGACCCAGTTGCCGCACTTTTCTTTTCTGTACGTGCCGGAGGGCACGCCGGCATCCCTCGACCTGCGCTTTGCCGGCATTGCGCCAACCGGTCCGCTGCCCGAGAGCATCGACTTCGCGCTCCATAAACGGAACGAGCCCGCCAGGTTCAACGCGATCCTGTTCACCGACACCCAGCCCGAAAGCCTCGCCGAAGTCGGCTATATCCGCGACGACGTGGTCATCGCCACCGCCGGCGTGGACGCGGCCTTCGGCATCACCCATGGCGACGTGATGTTCGACGACCTGTCCTATTACGACCGCTACAACCGCATCGTCGGCACCATCGGGCTGCCCTGGTATAATATCAGCGGTAACCACGACATGAACCTTGAGGCGCCGGACAACACGCATTCGCGCGAGACGTTCAAGCGCACCTTCGGCGCCAGGTTCAGCGCATTCCAATATGGCGGCGCGACCGTGTTCCTGCTCGACAACGTGGAATACCTCGGCACTGACCCCACCAAGCCGAACGGGTCCGGCAAATACCGGGGCCGGTTCGGTGCCGATCAACTGGCCTTCGTCCGCAACGTGCTGGCCAACGTGCAGCGCGACAGCTTGGTTGTGATCTCCCACCACATCCCGCTCAAGACGCTCTCGGGAAGCGAGCCCAGCACCGCCAACACCGACAACCGGGACTTCCTGGCCGCCATCTCCACCCACACGAACACCGTCAGCTTCAGCGGGCACACCCACACCAACGAGCATTGGTATCTGGGCGAGTCGGACGGCTACACGGCAGGCGGCACGCACCACCATCATGTGTTGGCCGCCGTGTCCGGAAGCTGGTGGAGCGGCCCGTTCGACGAGCGCGGCATTCCGGTGGCGCTCGAAAGCGACGGCAGCCCGAACAGCTTTCACATCCTGTCGGTCGACGGCGCGAAATACACCACCACGCTGGTACCCGCGCGCGATCCGGCAAGTTCGCAGATGCGGATCGTGCTCGACAGCCAGATACACCGCGCCGACCGCGAAGTGCTGAAGGACTACCATCCCGGCGCCCTGCTCGGCGGCCCGATCGCGCAGGCAGCGGCTGGTTCGACGCGGTTGGTGGTCAACCTGTTCGACGGCGGTCCACGTTCGACGGTCTCCGCCACCATCGGCCGTGACGGCCGGCCGGTGGCGCTTGTCCGGGTCGAACGGAAGGACCCGTTCGTGGACGAGGTCTATGCACGCAACATGGACACCAAGAAGCCCTGGGTGAACTCGGCCCTGTCCACGCACATCTGGCAGACCACCTTGCCGGCGAACCTGCCCACCGGCACCCACCGCATCGCCGTAGCCGCGACCGACGAACATGGCCGTGCCCATACCGCGTGGATGGTACTGGAAGTGACCGCCTAGCGCAGGCGGCCCGTCAGCTTGCCCCACCGCCATGCACGAAGCATGGCGGTGGGGTGCCTACTGGCTTACCGAAAGACGATCAGCGCATCGGCGGCGCGTAGTGCAGTCCGCCCTTGTTCCAGAGATTGTTGATACCGCGCGGCACACCCAGCACGGTGATGTTGCGGTCCCAGATCTCGCCGAAATTGCCCACCTGCTTGACGATGTTGTAGGCGGACTTGTTGTCCAGGCCAAGCGCCTTACCCAGATCGCCTTCGAGTCCGAGCATCCGGCGAACGTCCGGCGTGGTGGAGGTCAGCATCTGGTCGACGTTCTTCTGGTCGACGCCCAGTTCCTCGGCGGTCAACTCAGCGAAGTAGGTCCAGCGGACGACGTCGAACCACTTATCGTCGCCCTTGCGGACCATGGCGCCCAGCGGCTCCTTGCTGATGATCTCGGGCAGCAGCACGAAATCTTCCTTCTTGGGCTGTGTGGCGCGGAACGTGGCCAGCGCCGAACTGTCGGTCGAATATGCGTCGCAGCGCCCGGACAGGAAGGCGTTCTGGATTTCGGACAGGTTCTCGATCAGCACTGGCGTGTATTTGATCTTGTTGACCCGGTAGTAGTCGGCGATCGCCAGCTCCGTGCTGGTGCCCGGCTGCACGCAGATTGTGGCGCCGTCCATTTCCTTGGCCGATTTCACGCCCATGGCCGCCTTCACCAGGAAGCCGGTGCCGTCATAGTAGTTCACACCGGCGAATTCGAGGCCGAGGTTGGCTTCGCGGCCCAGCGTCCAGGTGGTGCTGCGGATCAGCACATCGATTTCGCCCGACTGCAGCGCGGTGAAGCGGTTCTGCGTGGTGAGCGGAGCGAACTTGATCTTGTTGGCGTCGCCCAGCACGGCCGCGGCGATCGCGTGGCAGCTGTCGGCGTCGAGGCCGCGCCACACGCCCTGGCTGTCCGGCAGCGAGAAGCCCGGAACGCCGGTGGACACGCCGCAGACCAACTGGCCGCGCGCGCGGATGGCGTCGAGGGTCGCGGAGCCGCTGCCTTGGGCCGCCGCCGGGGTGGCCGAGATTCCGGCTGTCAGCATGAGGCCGGCGAGCAGGCCGCCCGCGATGGTCGTTCGGTTCATCGTTTAGTCTCCTGATATGACGCGGAGTGCCCCCGCTCCACGGCAGACAATGCGGGGACGTAAGAGACAGATCAATGGCCAGTGTGTCGCAGGTGGAATGATCGCCCGAGCGTCTCAGGGCTTCGACGGCGGCCCGGCGGTGTTGCGAAGTGCCTCGACATGCCCGATCTAATGGGGGTGGCCAGCCGCTTCGCCCTCGTTTCCCTGCTGCTGCTATCGTTCGCGCCGGTAGCTCGCGCGGAAGCGCCAGACCCGATGGCGCAGGCCAGCGCGCAGTGCGTGGCCGCCGAAGCCTTGGCCGAGAAGGCCCATGGCATCCCCCCTGGCCTGCTGCTTACCATCTCGCGCGCGGAAAGCGGCCGGCCGATCCATGGCCGCGCCGAGCCATGGCCGTGGGTGATCGATAGCGATGGGCAGGCATACTACTACGAGACGAAGGACGCGGCCGTGGCATCGGCGCGGGCGTTGATCGCCAACGGGGCCCGCTATACCGATATCGGCTGTATGCAGGTGGACTGGCAGCAGCATCCGGGCGCGTTCGCCAGCCTGGAGACGGCATTCGATCCCACGGCCAACGCCGACTACGCGGCGCGCTTCCTACGCGGGCTGTACGACGGCGAAAGCGGACATAGCTGGCCGGTCGCGGTCGGCTTCTACCACTCGCACACGCCCATGCTGGCCGAGGAGTATCGCGGCAAGGTGGCCGAACTCGGCGCCTCCATCCTGGACGGGGTGGCCGGCCCGCAACCGCTGTATCAGCGAGCACTGCGCCAGGGCTCGCTGCATCTGGCGCTGGCGGGTGGCGGAATGCTGGTGCTGAACCTCAACCGCCAGCCGGCGGGGCGCAACCATCGGGCCATGAGCGCCTGCGAGGTCGCGCGGGTGCTCGGGGACTATTTGCGGTCGCCGCCGAAGGGCGGCTGCGGGGTCGCGCGGCAGTGATCCACATTCATCTGCCTCACCTGATGGTTTTCTCCCTTGCGCGACTCACCAGCCCGTCCCACCTGAGTAATTCAACATCTGAAAGGAGGTGATCCAGTGTCTAATTGTTTCGACCTAACCATCGCTTGTGCCGGCTGGATCTCTACCGTTTCCTCACAAGGACTCGGATAGCCGATCCCCGCCGCGCAAGCGACGGAAGTCAGACAGTGTTAAGGCGCCGGGGCAACCCGGCGCCTTTTCTATTTGCGATCTCAATCTGGCAAAACACCGCGTCCGCGCTGGCGGCGATCCCCACGGGCGTATCGCGCCAAACGGTGTCCAACATGCCGAGATCGATGGCGCGATGACCGGCCGAGACGGTGGCCGCGCCCTGAAGCACCACAAGTAGCGCCACCTCGACGGCGGATTCGTGCAGGCGGAACTCTGTTCCACGTGAAACTTCCACCCCATGCGCGTGGTCGCCGCGCGCGGTCATGGCGTTCAGCACCCGGCATGGGCCACCCAACAGACGGCAGGTCGTGGACGCCCCGCCGTCAAAGCGATGGGGGACATACGGCTGGTCGACCCGAATTACGCCCTGGCCGGCGATTTCAAGCTCGAACCCAGGGCCGTCGATCAACGTGATCGTGCGGTCGTGGTCGGCGTAACCCGAGAACGGCGCGTCCTGGTCGAGAAAGGCGAACCCCGCGAGCCAGCCCTCGCCGGTGGCGATGTCCGCCTTGCGGCCCGCGCCGTTGCGCCACGGCGTGATCGCGAGGTCGGCAAATCGGATTGGTCGCATCAGGCGTCCTTATCTCACGTTCCAAAGGGTGGCGAAGCCGCGCAACAGGCCGGAAAGGCAGGGGAGATTAAAGCCCCCGCCCCATCGTCGTGGCAACCGACCGCCGGGACTTCAGACCGACGGAACTTCAGACCGCCGGGACTTCAGACTGACCGGCCGAAACCGGGCTGAGAGGCGGTTTGGCCCGTCACTGGAGAAAGATAGCGACGCACCATGTTTATAGCCTGCTTCTCGCTGGTGGCGCCGGCCACGAGATCGCCGATTTCCTCGCTGGTGTAGATCTCGGCAATCAGCCCCCACTCACCCTTGTCATAATTGTCCAACGCATACGCTTTCACAGCGGCAATCAGCGTCAAGGTAGTCGGCGACGAGGCGGTCATAGCGGGCTTCTCCAAGTTCCAGTCTGAATGAACCCTTCACTGGTATTGCAACGACAGGCACGCTCATATGTTGCGTTCAAAACAAATAGATGTATTGACGCCGCCTCTCGTGGGCATGAACCCTACGATGCTGTGCGGCGCCGGACGTGGATCAGCCAAGCCATCACTGCCAGCACGAGGCAGAGCGCGCAGACCGCGCGCCAGCCGTTCAGCCCACCACCACCGATCGCCCACGCAGCACCGGCCGCCGCCGAGCCCATGGCTCCGATGAGGAACATCACCGTCATGTAGATCGTGGTGATCCGGCCACGTGCCTCGGGCGCCAGGCCGTAGATGATCGACTGGTTGGACACCATCGAGGCCTGCGCGCCGAGATCGACCAGCACGACGCCAATGATCAATCCGGGCACGGTGGGCCAGACGGCGAACAGCACGAACGAGGCGGCGACCAGCCCGAGGGATGGCCCAAGCACGCCGTACGGTCCGCGCCGGTCCGCAAACCGCCCAGCCAGGGGAGCCGCCATGATGCCGGCCACGCCCACCAGGCCGAACAATCCCGCCGCCGTGGCGCCGAGCCGGAAGGTCGGTCCCTCCAGCAACAGGGCGAGCACGGACCAGAAGCCGCTGATGGTCGCGAACACGCAGCCCTGGATCAGGGCGGCCCGCCGCAACTCCGGAAAACGCCGCGTCAGTTCCACCAGCGAGATGAGCAATTCGCCATAGCTGGCCCGGGTCGCCGGCTTGCTTTTCGGCAGGACGAGCCGGATGCCAACCGCCATCACCAATGCGGCGGCGGCGGCCAGCCAGTACATCGCTCTCCAGCCGAACTGGTCGGCCACCGCCCCGCTCACCACCCGAGCCAGCAGCACGCCGGACAACAGCCCGCTCATGACCATGCCGACGGCCCGGCCGCGCGTTTCGGGCGAGGCGAGTTCGGCGGCGAAGGGAATGACCTGCTGCGCCGTCGAGCCGCCGATGCCGACCAGCACGGAGGCCAGCGTCAACAGCACGAGGTTCGAGGACAGGGCGGCCATCACCAGGGCGGCCGCCGTGCCAACAAGTTGCCACACGATCAGCCGCCGCCGGTCCAGCCGGTCGCCGAGCGGCAGCAACAGGAATATCCCGAGGGCAAAGCCAAGCTGCGTGGCCGTGGGAATCGCCGCGACGCTCTGTTCGCTGATGCCGAGATTGCGCGCCATCGCCCCAAGCATCGGCTGATTGTACCAGACGTTGGCGGCGGTGGCACCCGCCGCCACCGCCATCGCCAGGGTCACGGAAGGCGTCAGGGCCTGCGACGGTTTAGGGCAAGTGGTCAGGGCTGGGTTCCCGTGGCTGGGGTGGATGGGTTTCGTTCCGTCTCGCGTATCAGCGCTGCCGCGATCCCGGCCCATTCGTCCTCGATCGAAACGGTCGATACGGGTTGGCCGGCGCGGCTATACCAGTATCCGGCATTTTCCATGTCGCCTTCCACACGGTGCAGATGCGCATGGACCCAGTCGCACCGCGTAGTGCCCTCGCATTGCTGCACGCAGCCATGCGCGCGATCCCAGTCACGCTTCCCAGCCCACCACAGCGCTTGCAGCGCGAGGTCGGCGTCTGGCGGGGGGGCCTCGTCCGAAAGACTGGCGGTGTAATGCTCGATGGAACTCATATCGTGTCTCCGTTCATCGGGAGCCCAACCTTATCGGTTCGCTCCGCCCGCAGGCAACGCACCGGAGATCGCCAGGGATCGCCCGGGATCGCCAAGAGATCGCCGGGAATCGCCAGACGCGGATCAGCCGATGGACCGGCGATTGCGCGGGCCTCGACCCCTGACCATACTCCCCGCGGCTAAGGGCAACGCACGAACGCCCGACGCGCTTTTCCGGGACAAATCTGACCCAAGCGAGGATCACGACCATGGCTATGGACGAAATGAACGCGCAAATGTCCGGAAAGGGCGGCTTCATCGCGGCCCTCGATCAGAGCGGCGGATCGACCCCCGGCGCGCTCCGCGCCTACGGCATCCCCGACAGCGCCTATAGCGGTGACGCCGAGATGTTCCAGCTCGTGCATGAGATGCGGGTCCGCATCATGACCGCGCCCGCCTTCACCGGCGACAAGGTCCTGGCCGCGATCCTGTTCGAGGCAACGATGGACAAGCACGCGCACGGAAAGCCGGTTCCCACATTCCTATGGTCGGAGCGGGGCGTCGTGCCCTTCCTGAAGATGGATAAGGGGCTCGAGGCCGAAAACGACGGTGTCAGCCTGATGAAGCCGATCCCAGGACTCGATGCGTTGCTCGCCCGCGCAGTGACGCTCGGTGTGTACGGCACCAAAATGCGCTCGGTGATCAATCTCGCGTCCAAGCCGGGCATATCAGCCATCGTGGCGCAGCAATTCGAGCTGGCCGGCCAGATCGCCGGACACGGCTTGATGCCGATCATCGAACCGGAAATCTTGATCAAAAGCCCAGACAAGGCCGCCGCCGAAGCCATCCTGCTGGCCGAACTGACCAGCAAGCTCGATGCCTTGCCGGATGGCAGACAGGTCATGCTAAAGCTGACGATCCCTGAGATGGCGGATCACTATGCCCCGCTGATCGCCCACAAGGGCGTGGCCAGGGTGGTCGCCCTATCCGGCGGCTACACCCGCGAGGACGCCTGCCACCGCCTGGCCAACAACCACAACATGATCGCGAGCTTCTCACGGGCGCTCACCGAGGGCCTGACGCACTCCATGACCGACGACGCGTTCAATGCAAAACTGGCAGCGTCAATCGACGAGATCTATCAGGCGTCCACCGTGAAGGTATGACGTCTGGGTGCTGCCCTGGCTGTCACGCTTGGAGGCGTGGCGGCTGGGGTTGGATTTAGTGGTGCGAATCTAACGCTTGGTGCCCACGCCTGACATCGGCGATGATTTCGTCCGGGTTTTTGGTCCAGCGGAACGGCTTTGGGTTCTGATTGACCTCCTTGACGAAGCAGTTGATCGCGGATTGCAGGGCGACGATG
>JANXXW010000238.1 GCA_025350425.1 Rhodospirillales bacterium | reverse complement strand
GGGGGAATGCGGATTACAAAAGCACAGCAAGGTTACCGCCATTATTGACCGGGGATAATCCCCGGGGAATATGACAAAGGAATTGTCGACTGGCATCTCGCCGCCGAAAATGAAGGCGACGGGTCGCGAGAGCAACCTGAGGGTGTGCAGAACGCCGCGGACGACTTCTATCCATCCCACTATTTCGCTGAGCATCGAAAAGGGCCACGACGTTCACAACAAACGGGAAGCCAAACATGTCCTGTGGGCCGTGTTCCAACGTAATCAGCGCAGCAATGATAAAAGTGGCCGGCGTATAACAAGTTTTTGGCTAACCCGTGCTCGAAATCTGGCGTTTTGCGTGGCTTCGAGATCCAGATTTCGTAATTAAACAGAGTTCAAGGCAAAAGCGCACCGACCGCCCGCGTAGCCACGAGAGCATTTCGCTCAAAGATGTTGCTGATTGTTGGGATCCTCCTGAACAATCCGTCAGCGCCACGAGAACGGAGCAGATTTAGAAGGAACCAGGACCGTTCGCTTCGCCTCCATCACCTTTGCTCTTTGGTCGAGGGGACAGAATAGGCTAGGGTCGTTAGTCGGCATTGCACCCCATTTCCGCTTAGCTTCCATAACTTCGGCACCGAGAAGTTGGCGGTGCCCTGTAGGCGGTAAGTCGAATTCCTGAGCGGGGCTGCTAAGATCCTCGAAGTAACGCTCAAACGATCCGCCTGGCGTGCAAATCAACAAGAAACGCGCAGTCTCGGAGATGACGCGAAACTCGTGCCGAGTCATACGCGGAATGTAAATAAAACTACCGGCAGTAACGCCGTAGTAAACGGTATCGCCAATAGCGTAGTCCAACTCGCCATCGATGATGTAGAAGCTATCCGTCACTGCCGAATGGTAATGCGGCGGTGCTGCAAACCCCTTTGGCGTGATCTGGTCAAAAAGCGAGAACTGTCCGTCAGTGTCGCTTGTACGCGCTTTGACAGAGAAAAGCGCTTCATGAAACCAAATAGCTGGCCCCTCCTTAGGATACAGAACATAACCTGGCTGCATGCCGTCAGGCGTTCCGCCAGCACGTTCCGTTGCGACCGGATCGTTAGGTCCAATTTCCACAGGCGGATTCTGAAAAGATAGTGTCTTCATTTTTGCGGCTCCTTAAAGTGTTTTCTTGGTTGGCAACAGGCCATCTTCAAGAAGCGTTTTCTGCGTAATATTCAACGCACCAAATGCTCTCGGAAGGCCCGTATAAAGAGCCAAGTGCTCATAGATTTCCGGGAATTCTTCAATCTTTAGTCCGTGCCTCAGCCCAGCCCGCACGTGCACAGGAATTTCGTGCTCGGCTCCAAGAGCCACCAGTACTGAGATAGTTGCGAGAGACCGGTCACGGCGGCTTAAGCCGGAACGCGTCCATACTTCACCCCAGCAATACCGCGTCAAGAAGTCTTGGAACGAGCGGGTGAACGGCGTGAACGCGGCAATTGTTTTGTCCACGTGAGGGTCGCCAAGGGCCACACGCCGGCTTCGATAGCCTATCTCAAGAGTCGCCGCTGAGCCGAAATAATCGAGCAACATCTTGGCCACACGTGCGGGACGTTCAATTGTCACCAGATGCCCAGTCTGTGGTATTACTTCCAACGTCGCCTGCGGAAGGGCCGCAACCAGTTTTTCCGCTTCGGCCACGGCAACGAACGGATCTTCCTCACCCAAGATGATCAAAGCGGGGGTAGCAACACGTCCGAGATCCTGTTGCAGGTCCAACGTAGCTAAGGTTTCGTAGGATATTGCGAGTTCGTCGGTTGTATTCGACGCTATGGCATTCTTGAGAGTCTTGACCAAAGCCGCGTCGCGATCTTGCAAAGCCGGCGTCAACCATCCGCGGATTAATTTGTCAGCAACAAGCTCAGTTTCTCCGGATCGTAGCTGACTAGCAAGCCCAGTCCAAAAAGCGGGATCTGCTACTGAAGCGATCGCACCGATCACCGCAATTCGCGCGATGCGTTCGGGATGGTGGATAGCAAGCCAAAGTGCTACCGCGCCGCCCAACCCGCAGCCAGCGACATGCGCTCGTTCACTTCCAACTGCGTTCAAGGCTTCGATCGCCGCTTGACCCAGCAACTCCAAACGAGGTTGCGCGGTGTCTTGATTGATACCTTTGCCCGGGCGAACGACACGGAACTGCTCCGCCAGTGGACCGGCGATGGCGTTCCAAGTCATTGCTCCTGCGCTTGGTTCATCAAGAAGAAGTAGTGTCTGCGCACCGACCGGGCCAGTCACCGACGAAGTAGTGCCGGTGTGATGATTCGTTTCGTTACTCAATTTCGCTTTCCCATCTCATTTCTTCGATTTACTGCCAAAAAGATATTCGGTGCATACATACTTACTAATTTGATTATAGAATTGCCTCCCGGACTATCGAGCGCGCAGCATGACGACTAAGGACAACGGCCCCCGCCGCGAACATGGCCGGCATCGCCAAGGCTGCGAACACCGCCCCAAACTGCCATCCTAGCGACAGCAAAAGCCCTCCGACCAATGAGCCGACGATCGCGCCGCCACGCCCAATCCCATTCATCCAACTGACGCCAGTTGCTCGCGCTTGAGTTGGATAAAAAGCCGGCGCCAAAGCATTCAAGCCGGTTTGTGCGCCGCCAATAAAGAAACCTGCGATGGCTACTTGGGCCGGAAGCCATCCTGAGTTCAAGACACTTGCGCCTAGACTGAAGATCGCTATCGCACCGAAAAAGTAGGCGGCAGCCACGACTCCGCTACTCTCAATACGGACCATCAAAAATCCGACGATTAGTGCGCCGGGTATGCTTCCGACCTGAAACATTGCTGTAATCGACGCAGCTTCTTGGACAGAGTAACCGGCGTCGCTAATTAAGGTAGGGAGCCAGCCAGTGATCAGATAGAGAATGAGCAGTCCCATAAAACAACTCGACCATAACAGCATGGTCCCAAATGCGTAGCCGTCGCCGAACAAGAGCTGGACAGGAATTTTAGCAGCGGTCAGACGGTGCTCTTTACTGATGAAAGTCGTGTTAGCACTAAAGTTGACGTTGCAAACTCGCTTCAACAACTTAGCTACTTCTTTTGACGGCCGCCCTTGAACTGCCAGCAGGCGCGCCGACTCAGGTAGCAACCAAAGCAGCAACGGAAGGCTCAGGAGCGGCAAGACGCCACCGGTTAGCAGCAGGCCGCGCCAACCATACTTGCCGAGTAGCGCTGAAGCGATACCCCCCGCCAAACCTGATCCGAGCGCGAAACCGGCAAACATGACGGTCACGAGAAAAGCGCGCAGACGCGCTGGCACGTATTCAGAAAGCAACGTTGCAGCAGTCGGGATCGCAGTACCGAGGCCGATGCCAGTTAGCAGACGCAGAGTCATTAGTTGAATAGGTGACTGCGTAAATGCACAACTCGCGTTGAAGAAGCCAAAGACCATGACGGAAAAGATCAGAACTTTTCGTCGTCCGAGACGATCGGCAAACGGGCCAACGACTATGGCGCCGAATGCAAAGCCAAGCATCACAGCACTCATTACTGGCCCAAACGCAACCCGTGAAATATGCCAGTCCGCCATCAGCGAGGGTGCAACGAATCCCATAGACGCAGTATCTATTCCATCGAGCATCGCTACTAGAAAACAGAGTCCGACGATGAGCCACTGATAGGGCGTCACCCGACTCTCATCAATTAACTTCTCCACGTCGATTGTGATCGTACTCAAGATAACCTCTCCCTGTTTCGACCAGTGAGCGAATGTGGGTCTCCACAGCGCGTCAGCGCTTGGGATTCAAAGAGATCACAATTCAAACCTCGGTCGGGTTTTCAAATTAAACAACCGGCCCGCTTATTCGGACTTCTGTGGTTGCATGAAGCGTTGTTGATAGTTCAGCCAATACCTCGTGAGTGTGTTCTCCGAGCGTTGGAGGCGCGGTCATTCGGCTACGCGGCCGACGATTATCGACTAGGACAGGACAACAGATACTACGAACTTGCCCTTCGGTCGGGTGTTGGGTTTCGCACGACGAGCCGAGCGCCTTCACTTGAGGATCGTCGAGCGCCTCGGCTACGCTTAAAATTGGCGCCGCAGGAACGTCGGCTTCTGCCAGCCGTAACAGCCAATCGGCACGTGGGCGAGCAAGCAAGCGGCGCGCGAGCTCAGCACGCAATGCGATGTAATTTAGGGCACGCTGGTCATGCTTAGCAAAGCGTACGTCGATCCCGAGATCCGGCGAATCGATAGCCTGCAGGAAGTTCTGCCAGAACTTTTCCCTCGCGGAGAGATGGACGGCAAGAAGTTCGCCATCGGCGCATCGAAAAGCGTAGGATTGAGAATTTGACGCTCGCGCCAATCGATCGGGGGTCGAGCCGCCCCGTGTAACGCTCGTAAAAGCGTCAGGCGCGAAGGCCATCGTCGACTCAAGCATGTTCACTTCGAGACGCCGCCCTTGTCCGCTACGGCTTCGTTCGACCAACGCAGCAAGAATGGCGGAACACGCCTGCATTCCGGTCACATTATCGGAAATGGTCGGTCCAAATGACTCAGGTCTATCAGGATCAACAAACAGGCTTCCAAGACCGCTCAGCGCCAAGCCGACGGCGTCAAAAGCTGGCCTTTCGCAGTAGGGACCAGTGCTACCAAAACCCGTGATAGAACATTGTATCAATCGTGGATTGCGGCGACGCAACTCTTCAGGCGCTAGACCAAGCTTATCGAGCACACCCGGCCTAAAGTTATCCAGCAGGACGTCTGCTCCATCGATCAATGCGAGGAGCGCCTTGCGATCGTCTTCAGTCGTTAGATCAAGCACAACGCTTCGCTTGTTGCGATTGTAGGCAACGAAGGTCGAACTGTAGTTCCCACCGTGGGAGCGACGGAACGGGTCGCCTTCCGGGCGTTCCACTTTGATGACGTCAGCGCCGAGATCGGCGAGCATCATACCGGTCAATGGTGCCGTGATCACCGTACCCAGTTCGATAATGCGGATGCCGTCTAACATGTTGACTACGCCCGCTCCGGAGACGCGGTGGCAGAATCAGTTGAGGGTTTTTCAACTTGATCGTGGCTCTCCAGGCCTGGTTTGTATTTTCCCTTAAGAAAGTCGCCGATACCTTCGGTTCGCCACGCGTCATTCTGTTGCAGAACCAATTCTGATTCCTTGGCGAAGGAATAGCTAATAGCGGCGTCCCACGACATTTCCAACGAATGGCGGTAACCATCCTTAGTCGCCCTGAGCGCAAACGAGTCCTTGTTGGCTAGCTCGCGTGCGATTTTCATTGTTTCCTCCCAAAGACTGGCAAGAGGAACCGCAAGGTTGATAAAACCTATATCGGCGGCTTTCTTGCCATCGAATGGTCTCCCCAGCATGCCGTACCATAGCGCGTCCCGCGGACGCATGAGATTCGCGAGCGATTTGCTGACCGAACCGCCTGGAAACAATTTAAAGTTTACCTCGGAAAGGCCAAAGGTTGCTTCTTCTGCAGCAATGGCAAGATCGCAACCTTCAACAATTGAAAAGGCGCCGCCAAAACAATAGCCGTTGATCATTGCGATTGTCGGCTTTGGAAAATAACGAAGAGTTCGACCTCGCCATTCCACCGCAAGCCGTCCGGCACGGTCAAATTCGTCGGGCTTGCTCTTAAGCTCAGTGAAGTACTCTTTCAAATCCATGCCGGCACAGAATGCTGTCCCGGCACCGGTAATTACGACCACACGGGTATCGTGATCGTAACGAAGCTCCTCGAGCGCTGCTGTCATCTCTTCGTGCAGCTGGGGGCTCATTGCATTTCGCTTATTTGGACGATTAAGCGTCACAGTTGTAACACCGTCCTGTCGATCGAGCAGAAGCGTTTCGTATGCCATCATATTTTCCTTCACATAAGCGACGCGAGAAGTCCTATCTGCAATGCCGAGATCTGGCGTGCATCAATGAACGCCTTGACTTCAACGCTTAATCCTTGGGTACTTGCAGAGGGGGGAGGCACTCATACTAATGCGCAATCAGGCTGAAGGGAGCCTGGGATAGGGCTGGCCGTGTCGCGATCGTGCATCGTACGAACCCTCCCTGCGGCTGCCGTTAGCCGGCGCCTGCGTTTATCGCTGCCTTGCCGATGTTCTACGGCTTGCGCCCACCAGCCTTAAATTTTCTATCCCAGGCTACCTGGCCCCGCCCTATCGCTTTCCTCGGCGTTGCTATCACTGGCGGTTATAGTGGGTGCCAGGCCGCGTTCCGTTAACTCGGCGACATAGGCGCGTAGGCACGCCACAAACGCGCGTCCTGCGGGCGACAAAGGGCGGGCGCGTGGCACGATCAGCCCGGCCGGGCGATCGGGCGCAGTAATCGGCAGCGGCACGACCCGCAGCGTCCCGCGTATTAAGTCGCCAACCATCATAAGCCGCGGCATGGCCGAGAGCATGTCTGTTCCGTGCAGCATTTCACGGATAAAGCCATACGAGCTGGAGCGCATGGGCGCGTCCGTCGCAAGCCCGAGCGAGACGAGCAGGCCCTCAAT
This sequence comes from Rhodospirillales bacterium, assembly GCA_025350425.1. Lineage (GTDB taxonomy): Bacteria > Pseudomonadota > Alphaproteobacteria > Acetobacterales > Acetobacteraceae > JANXTF01. The sequence continues at coordinate 2,861 of JANXXW010000238.1, read as the reverse complement.
TTCCTGTCCCACCCGCTGCGTTATCGTTGGCAGCACCAGGTCGTAGCGCCGGAGCTCATCGGGCGTTATCTGCGGCGCGGCGAACAGCGGGTGGTCGGGGCGGGCAAGGATGGAGATCGGCTCGATCCACAGCGGCTCGCGCTCAAAGCCATCCGGCACCGGCGGTTGGTAAAGCCGCCCGACGATCAGGTCTATCTCCCCTGCAGCGAGCATCGGCAGCAAGTCTTCTGTTCGCCCCTGCTGCAGCCGGACCCGCACTCCTGGGTGCACCTCCTTCATCCGGGTTAGGGCGCCCGGCAGTACGCCTGCGGCGGCAACGGGCAGTGCGCCAAGGGCCAACATACCGCCGCCGGGCGCGGAGAGCAGGTCCAGCTCCTCGTCTAGCCGGCGTAGTTCGGCCAGAACCCGCCGGGTGGAAAGCACGAACACCGCGCCTGCCTCAGTGGTATGCACCCCTCGGGGATGACGTTCGAACAGGCGAAGCTGCAGCACCTCTTCCAGCTCCTGCAAGCTTTTTGTCAGCGCGGGCTGGCTCAGGCCCAGGGCGGCTGACGCTTTCAACAGGCTTCCATGCGTGGCGATGGCGTCCACAGCCCGTAGGAAATGGAGGCGTAGCCGCTGGTCGAGATACCGCTTGGGCGCCATCGCTAACGCATATCAAATCCCGGCTGATATCGGAAGCTGCTATCGGCGAACCTACGTGTCCGTCCGCTGGCTCCGCGATTCATGTAGGCCATTTAGCCTTGCGCATGGGCAGGGTCATTGAAGGTTGCACCGCCTATAATTCGATGGGTCTTCACGGATCAGCATCGGCAAGTTGTATTATATGTAAGTTTTCTGCGCCAGAACTGTAGGGCGCTGTGGGTGGCTACGATCATTCACGCGGCGTCGTCTGCACAAGACTTCGTAGTTAACTCGCGATCTCCTTTGGAAGGTACAGCCATTGATGCTGTCGTTTATCCCAGCTGGCTTGCATTGGTATGGGAAAGTTAGGGGCTGCAAATGCGCCGATTGCGACGCCTATCATCGACGGAGAACGCTCAGGCTCCCACCATATCGTCGATCCGCACACGCCGCAAAAGTGGAACGTGACGGCGGAGCCGCTGTCAGACCCTCAGCTGAACTTGGTCGATAATTCTTCCGTGATCATGACCTGCTCCTTTGCGAAGAAGACCGCGATACCGAAGACCGAGCCTGTGCGACGCTGACAATCGAGGCAGCGGGAAAGCGAAATGATTCTCTCCGCGTTTCGTGTACGAGTTACGTTATGTTTACCTCTTGCCGTCCTGCTTGGTCTGGCGTGCGGTAGTCCAGGGCCGAACGGTCGCGCTGGGAGATGTAGAAGCCTTCGACATACAAGAAAAGATGGCACTTGGCCTTGTCGCGAGTGGCGTAGGTGCTGTGATGGACCAATCCGGTTTTCAGCGTGTGGAAGAAGCTCTCCATCGGCGCGTTGTCCAGCGAGCTGGTTCGCCGGCTCCCAGCAAGTTGGCGGCGACCGGGAAGAGATGACGGCTTTCCGCCATTTACACAGGGCGGCGCTGAGCGACGAGGCCGTACACGCCATGATGGTGCATCAGGCGCTCGACCCTGCCGCGGCGCACCCTTTTCTCGCCTGCCCGTAACGCCGCATGCACGCGCGGGCTACCATACCGCCCGCCGCTGTCGGCGTGTGCCTGGCCGGTGTCGTCCAGCAAGGCTCGGTCCTTGACCGTCCGCCTACTTTTCGGCCGGGCTCGCCGGCTACCGACGTCGGCGTGCGTCCGCGGCTGACCACCAAGTCCGCGACTTAGCACCTATGGTCTTCTGTGTAGGAAAGCAACTTTGGTCTCGTTGCCTGCTCATCAGTCAAATACCTCAAGCTTAAAGCTTGCCTCTGGGTGTCTCAGGTGGCCTCGTGATTTCAGACAGGTTGATAAGCTATTCCCGCTTGAACGAGAGACGGGACGTTATGGGCAAGGTGACACGGAAGCGCTAAGAGGCTGAGTTCAAGGCCAAGATTGCGCTGGAGGCGATCAAGGGCGAGCTGACGCTGACGGAGTTGTCCGCCAAACACAGCATTCATCAAACGATGATCGCGGCCTGGAAGCGGCAGGCGATCGAAGGGTTGGCATCGACGTTTTCTGGCAAGGCAGAGGCGGCTGCGGCGGCCGAGGAAGCGGAGCTGACCCGGCTGCACGCCAAGATCGGTCAGCTGGTGGTGGAACGGGATTTTTTGGCGAAGGCTTCCGGTCGATGAACGTGGGACGGAGGCGCGCAATTGTGGACGCATCGCATCCGCAGCTGTCGATCGTGCGGCAGTGCGCGCTGCTCCAGATCAGCCGGTCTGGCCGTTACTACCAGCCGGTTGGCGAAAGTGAGCCGACGCTGGCGTTGATGCGGCTGATCGACGAGGCGTTCCTGGATTGCCCGTATTACGGCTCGCGCCAGATGACGCGGCATCTGCACCGGCTGGGCCACTAGGGTGGCTGCAACCGGGTTGTCCGGCTGACGCGCAAGATGGGGCTGCGGGCGATTTACCAGAGGCCCAATACCAGCGCGCCGCATCCCGAGCACCGGGTCTATCCCTATATGCTGCGCGATCTGGCGATCGTGCGACCCAACCAGGTATGGTGCTCCGACATCACCTACATACCGATGCGTCGGGGCTTTTTGTATCTGGTGGCCATCATGGACTGGCATAGCCGCCGGGTGCTGTCGTGGCGTCTGTCCAATACTATGGACGTCGCCTTCTGCACAGAGGCGCTGGAGGAGGCATTGGCCCGGCATGGCAGGCCAGAGATCTTCAACACCGATCAGGGCAGTCAATTCACAAGCCTGACGTTCACCCAGATGCTGGCCGACACCAACGTGCGGATCAG
>JANXXW010000216.1 GCA_025350425.1 Rhodospirillales bacterium | reverse complement strand
CGGCAGCGTGGCGCCCGCCGCCAACGTGGCCGCACCATCGATCTGCGCGCTTTTCCAGGCGGCGCGGGTGATATCGACCTGCAGCGTGCCATCGGGGGCACGGTTCGCGTTCGCATCGAGACTGAGCGGGGCGCCTTCCAGCATGGCTTCCGCCGTCACGGTCCCGGTCGGCGCACCGGGCAGACCCTGGGCGTGGAGCGCGACCTTCACGGGCGCGCGCCGAAAGCCTTTGGTCGCGAAATCGCCGGAGATGTCGGCCTGGGTGGCGAAATCCCCGGGCGTCCCCGCCACGTTGCCCTGTGCCCGCAACGCCCCTTCCACGCTGGCCGCGAGCGCGTGCAGGTCGCTGAGTGCCACGTTCCAGGCCAGTGCGATCTTACCGTCCGCAAGCCCGCCCGTGGCGTTCACGTCAACGGTGGCGCCCTTCACGTCCAGCCGGCTGAGCGTCATGTCGCCGCCCCGCATTGACGCCGTGACGCCGATGGTGGCGTCCGGCCCCACCAACGCCGGGGCCGGCGCGACGCCGCCGGTGATGCCGAGCGTGCCGTCAATATCAGCCGTGGTCGTGTCGCCCCGTTTCGCCGCCTTGATCCGCAGCGTCGTGTGCCCCCGCAGATCGACCCCGCCGGCCGCCGCGAACGGAGCCAGGTCGGGCAACATCAGCGTCGTATCGGCGTCGATGTCGCCGCCGGTGTGCGCGGTGCCTTGGGCATCGAGCAGAGGATGCGACACATGGAACACCACCGGCCGGTCCGCCGCGTCGAGCCGCGCTTCGGCCGTGACCAGCACCGGCGCGCCCTCCATCAGATCGGGCTTCGGCCCCGGCACGCGCAGGCCCTCGATGCTGGCCTTGAGCGAGATGCGGCCGCTGTCCCCGGTGACATCAGCCGCGAGATGGCGGACCGACGCGCCGGCCGCCGCCAGCCCGTCGAGAAGCAGCGTCCCGGTGGCGTCCGGTTTCGTGAATGGTCCATGCACGTGGGCGTCCAGCGCCACCGCCTGCCAAGTGACATCCGGCCGGGGCGCCATCGCGGGCGCGTTCGCGGTCACGTCGAGGTCGGCCGCGCGGCCATCGATATCCACCGTTCCCTTCGCCGCCGCGCGCAACGGGCCGGCGGTGAGAGTGATATCCGTGGCAGCCGCGTTCCACGGCCCGTTCACGGCGGCATGGAGATCGAGCGCCCCGAGATTGGGCAGAGCGGCAATTCCCGCGATCAGCCCTTTCGCCGGCTCCTGCGCTACAATGTCGGCCGCCAGGGTCCGGGGGTCGATGCGACCCTTTACTGTGTAGGTCCCTTCGCCATCGAGGCGGCGCAGGGTGAGGTCAGCCCGTCCGTCCGCCAGCGAAGCGACGTGAGCCGCCCCATCGATCGAGAGGCTGGCCGCCACTCCGGCAACCGGGGCGGCGATGTCCACCCGGCCGACGTGCAGGTGGTCGATGTCCACCCTTACCGGCAGCGAGAACGGCGAGGAGCTCGGCGACGACGGCGCGGACGATACCGGCAGGCGCGCCATCGCCACCCGCCCGATCTCCAGCCGCTCGACTTGTACGTCCTTGCCGATCAGCCGCGTCGGCGACCAATCGAGAGCGATCTCGTCGAGCGTCAGCCAGACTCCCCGCTCGTCGCGGATTTCGGCGTGACCCACGCGCGGCGCCTGTGGGAACGTGCCGGAGACGTCGCGCAGGACCACCATGCCGCTGGTCAGGCGCGCCGTCAGGGTCTCGACCTCCCGCGTTCCGAACTCGGTGTTCAGCGCCAGCAGCAACCCACCCACGAGCACGATGGGCAGCAACAGCAGCACGAGAACGATCCCGCCCAGCCACTTGAGCGCACGCCTCAAAAGGCCTGCCCAATGCCGATATAGGCTTCCAGCGCGTCACCCTTGGCCTGCCGCACCAACGGCACCGCCACGTCCAGGCGGATCGGCCCTATCGCCGTGTAGTAGCGGGCACCGATCCCCGCGCCCGCGCGCAGCTTGCCGCTGAAAGGCTTGCCGTCGCTGCCGACCTGGCCCGCGTCCACGAACACCACCGCCCCGTAGCTGGCGCCGAAACGCTGCCGGAACTCCACCGTGCCCACGTCGATTGAGGTTCCGCCCAACGGCCTACGGTCGGCGAATTGCGGCCCGACAGACTGGAAACGGTAGCCCCGGATAGTGCCGCCGCCGCCGCCGAAGAAGCGCTGATCCGGCGGGACCTGGAACGTCGTCGCCCCCTCGATCACGCCGACCAGCGCCCGTAAGGCCAGCACGCTCCGGCCGGGCTCGCCGAGGTTCACGTAGGTCGAACCTGATGCCTGGACGATAACGAACGTATTCTGTGGGCTTCGAAGGCTTTCGGTCGGCGTCACCGTCACCGAGGCGCGATAACCATGTGTCGGGTCAAACAGATCATGCGTGTTGTCGAACTGCGCGCTCAGCGGCATCTGCACCAAGGTGTAGTTTCGGGTGATCCGTTCCTGCGTGATCTTCGCCACTTCGCCGGTCAGCCCGGCGCTCAACGTCAATTCGTCGAAGAACTTGCGCGACAGCGTGGTGCCGGCGGTGAATGCTGTCCGGTTGTATGCGTCAAGGTATTCCTTGATGGCGTTCACATTGAAGCCGAGCGTCTGGGCCCGGTGCTGCCAATCCGGGATGGTCAGCGCGGCACCCACATTGTAGCCCGGCTGCCTGCTGGCCGAGCCACCCAGCTGGGTGGCGGCCGCACTCAGCGTCAGCGCCTCCGCGTTGCCGAACAGGTTTCGGTCGGTCCAGCTGGCGTTCAGGCTGCCGCCCTGGTCGGTCGAGAACGCAGCGCCGAGATTGACAACGTGCAGCGGCCGCTCCGTCACCGTGACCCGCACCGGCAGCGAGCCATCCGGCGCCAGCGCGCTCGACGGCGTGATCCTCACCGAGGAGAACACCCCTTCCGACGCGACATCCTGCCGCGCCTTTTCGATCTCGTCCGGATTGTATTGCTGGCCCGTACGGAGCAGCAGCCGCCGTCGCACGAAGCTCTCGTTGACGTCCTTGAGGCCCGCGATCGAGATCTGCCCGATATCCACGCGCGGCCCCGCATCGACGTGGAAACTCACGTCCAGCGCGCGCGCGCCCTCTTCCAGCGTGGCCACGGGCGCATCCACCTTCGCCAGCGCGTGGCCGCTGTCCAGCAACGCCTTCAACATCCGCCCCTGCGCCGCCAACACCGAAGAGGCCAACGCGGGCTGCCCCGGTTGCAGATCGAGCGCCGCCCGGGCCTCTGGGGCCACCGCGCCGCCCAGGCTGATGTTGCGAAGGTGAAACTCTGGACCTGGCGTCAAGGTCACCTGCACCGGCACTGTGGTGGTCGCCTGCGTCGCGTCCAGCAGGTCTGCCAAGCCGGGATCATCGAGCGCCTTCCCGGCGATGGTGACCTCCACGCGTCCGTTATAGTAGCCAAAGCTGCCCAAAGCCGCCGTGAACCGCGCAACGTCGCCCTGCGCCCGCTCCACCAGTCCGAATGGCCCCACCGGCGCCTGCTCGCGCAACCCGACCAGGGTCGAACTTTCAGCCGCCGCCTTGTCGAGCGCAGGCTTGCCGGTCGGCTTTATGGTTACGGCATAGGGCTGCGGATCAGCCGCATGTCCGCCTTGCGACCGCCCGATGAAAGCCGCGAGAAGAAGCATGACGACGGCTCGCCTGAGCACGCGGGAGCGACGGGGGTTCATTGCGGTACCAACGCGTCAGCAAGGCCGTTGGTTGGCTATGGCACGGACACCTTCGCGCTTCGTCGCTGCCTTCGTATGTTCGATCGCCGACCGATTAGTGTCTTTCGCCAACATGTCACATCCTTGCAATCGCCAATGATTGTTTCGGGCCGCCCCGCCTTGTATGCCTTACTTAGGATGCCAGCAGACCCCCGCCCGCAAACCCAGCGTGCCAGCACACTTCGCCGCCTCGAAAAAGGCGACGTCGAGCCGGCATGGAGCGGCCTGCCGTCGCGCACTGGCATTTTCCGCCGGCTTCGCGTCATCCGCCGAGGCATCGGGGTGCTGATCTGGACGTTTTTCTCCCTGGTGATCCAGGCGGTGCTGATCTTCCTGCCGGGTCGCCCCAAGGTGCTTTTCGCGCGCTTCTACTGGCGCATGATGTGCCGGTTGATCGGCATACACATCCGCGTCATCGGCAGCCGCGCGACCGGCGGACGGCCGGTGGTGTTCGTCTCCAACCATTCATCCTGGCTTGATATCCCCGTGCTCGGCGGCCAACTCGAAGCGTGCTTCATTGCCAAGGACGCCGTCGAGGGCTGGCCGATCGTGAACCTGGTAGCCAGGCTCGGGCGCACCGTCTACGTGCGCCGTCAGCGTGCCAGCACCGGGCGGGAGCGCGACGACATGCGGTCGCGGCTGGTCGCCGGCGACAACCTTATCCTGTTCCCCGAAGGCACCACCTCGGATGGTTCTCGCGTGATGCCGTTCCGCTCGACGTTCCTTTCCGCCGTCGAAGCCCCGGTAACGGCGGACGGCAGGCACGCGTTGGTCCAACCCGTCTCGGTCGTCTATGACCGGCTTGGCGGCCTGCCCACCGGACGGGCCAGCCGCCCGGTGTTCGCCTGGTATGGCGACATGGACCTTGGCAGCCATTTCTGGCGGCTGGGTCAGAACCGTGGCCTCCGCGTTACCGTCCTGCTGCACTGCCCGCTCGACCCTGCGCATTTCGCCAGCCGCAAGGATCTGTCCCAGGCGGCGTGGAACGCGGCGGCCCAAGGTGCGGCCACCTTGCGGCAGAATCGCCCGGCCTGTCCCGCTGCGGCGCCGGAAAACGAGATTTCCTTGCCCACAGACCCTGCTTTCGCTTGACACGCATACCGGGTCCTCGGCGACACTCGGATACCAAGTCGGAGGCCCAACAGCGGCATTGCGCTTGACCCGCCCTTTGCTGAGGACGATCTCTCCATGCTTCGCACCCGGGATGACCTGGGCATGAGGCCTGGAGCCACGTCGATGACTGTCGCCAACACACGCCGCCTGCACATGATCACCTGGGGTTGCCAGATGAATGTGTATGATAGCGGCCGGATGGCCGATGTTCTGGCCCCACTCGGCTATGTCCCAACCGCCACGCCTGATGACGCCGACATGGTGATCCTCAACACCTGTCACATCCGCGACCGTGCGGCGGAAAAGGTGTTCTCCGAACTCGGCCGCCTCAGGGTGATGAAGCAGGCGCGCGAGGCCCAGGGCCACCGCATGATCCTCGCCGTCGCCGGTTGCGTGGCGCAGGCCGAGGGTGCCGAGATCGTGGCGCGCGCGCCCTACGTGGACATCGTGCTCGGCCCACAGACCTATCATCGCCTGCCCGAGATGGTCGCCCGCGCCGCCCGTGCCGGCGGGACGGTGATCGAGACCGACTTCCCCGCCGAACAGAAATTCGATTTCCTGCCGGAAGCATCGGCACCACGGGGTGTCAGCGCCTTCCTGACCGTGCAGGAGGGCTGCGACAAGTTCTGTAGCTTCTGCGTGGTGCCCTACACGCGCGGTGCCGAGGCCAGCCGTCCCGAAGCGGCCGTGCTGGCGGAGGCCCGCCGCCTCGTCGCCCAGGGCACGCGTGAGATAACCCTGCTCGGGCAGAACGTGAACGCCTGGCACGGCGAGGGCACCAAGGGCAAGCCGTCCAACCTTGGCCACCTGATCCGCGAACTGGCAGAAATTCCTGGCATCCTGCGTATTCGCTACACCACCAGCCATCCCCGCGACATGGACGACGATCTGATCGCGGCCCATGCCGAAATCCCCGCGCTGATGCCATTTCTGCATCTGCCGGTGCAGTCCGGGTCGGACCGGATGCTGGAGGCGATGAACCGTCGTCACACCGCTGCCGAATATTTGGCGATCATCGGGCGTCTGCGCGCTGTGCGGCCAGACATCGCATTGTCATCAGACTTTATCGTCGGCCATCCCGGCGAGACCGATGCCGATTTCCAGGCGACGCTCGAGCTGATCCGGGCGGTCGGCTACGCCCAGGCGTTCAGCTTCAAATACTCCGCCCGGCCGGGCACACCGGCCGCCGGTGCCGCGCTTCAGGTGCCCGAGGCGGTCAAGGACCAGCGCATCCAGGAAATCCAGGTGCTGCTGCGCTCCCAGACGACGCGGTTCAACGGTGGATGTGTCGGGCTGGAAATTCCCGTGCTGTTTACCCACCACGGTCGTTACGATGGGCAAGTAGTCGGACGCGCCCCATGGCTGCAACCGGTACACATGATTGGCGCATCAACGCTAATCGGCACCGAGATCAGGGTGCGAATCGTCGAAGCCCACACCAACTCTCTTGCTGCGATGCAAATACCAACCCCCTTCATCGAGGAGCGAGCCTGCGCTTGACACATATTGCCGCATCTCCGGCTTCCCGCGTTCCTGCCCCGCTCACGGCCTCCAAGGCCATCACGCTCCAATTTGGCGACAACGCATTGTTGCCGTTGCTGCTCGGCGACCATGATCGTTATTTGGTACGGATCGAGCAGGGCCTCGGCGTCCGATTGACCTGTCGCGGCAACCGGGTAGCGATATCCGGCGACCCAATGCGGGTGGATGCGGCGCAGACCGCGCTGAACGGATTGTGGCGGCGCCTGGAACGCGGCGAACCGGTGAGCCCTGGCGACGTGGACACCGCCATCCGCATGTCCGAGATCGACGATCCCCGGCTGCCGCTGTCGGACGTTCCGGCGATCCGCACCCGCCGTGGTGCTGTGGGTCCGCGGAGCCCCGGCCAAGCGACGTATATGGAGCTGCTCGGCAAGCACGAAATGGTGTTCGGCATCGGCCCGGCCGGCACCGGCAAGACCTATCTCGCGGTTGCCCAGGCGGTGGGGATGCTCACCGCCGGCAAGGTGGACCGGATCGTGCTGTCGCGCCCCGCGGTCGAGGCCGGCGAGCGGCTCGGTTTCCTGCCGGGCGACCTGAAGGAGAAGGTCGATCCCTACCTTCGCCCGCTATACGACGCGCTGAACGACATGATGCCCGCCGAGCAGGTGATCCGCCGCCTGGGAACCGGCGAGATCGAGGTGGCACCACTCGCCTTTATGCGCGGCCGGACCCTGGCCCACGCGTTCGTCATCCTGGATGAGGCGCAGAATACCACCCCCGTGCAGATGAAAATGTTCCTGACCCGCATGGGCGAAGGCACCCACATGGTGATTACGGGCGACCTGACGCAGGTGGACCTGCCTACCGGCACCCGCTCCGGCCTGCGCGACGCTCTGGATACGCTGGAGGGCGTGTCCGGTATCGGCGTATGCCGGTTCGACAAGCGGGACGTGGTGCGGCATCCCCTGGTGGCCCGCATCGTGGACGCCTACGAACAGCGCGAAACCGCCGAGAAGGAGACGCGGGCCCGAGGTGGGCGCGGCGCGGCGATCGTGGTGGAGAGCGCGGGCAAGTAGCATGAGTTTGAACGGCCCTAGATGCCCCGCTTCGGCGGGGCATTCCTCTAGCGTTTTCGTAGACGATCCGGCTTGGCGAGGCGCCCTGCGCGGAGCCGAGGCCATCGCCCTCAGAGCGGCGGCAGCGGCGGGCGGCGGCGCCGTGGTGTTGGCGTCCGACACGGTCGTCAAAAGTCTTAACCACCGCCATCGAGGCCGCAACAAGCCAACCAACGTACTGACCTTTGATGAGAGCCGGGAGATCGTCCTGGCGCTCGGCATGGTGCGGCGGGAAGCTCGTGCATCCGGGCGCCGGCCTTCTGACCACTTGGCGCATCTTGTGGTCCATGGCGCACTTCACTTGCGCGGCCACGACCACCACCATCCCGGCGATGCCCGCCGCATGGAAATGGCCGAGGCCCGTATCCTGCACCGCCTTGGCGTGCCGAACCCGTGGCGCAACGCCGCTGGACGAACGCCGTGAGCGCCCTGTCCCGCGCCGGCCTGCTGCGCCGCTTCAGCGGTGGCCTGTGGAAGCGACCAGCCGAGCACAGCGTGCGCGATCACATCGCCGAACTGGTACAGGAAGCCGCCAACGCGGTTCATGTCCCCGGCGAGGAGCCCGAACTGGACCGCCAGGAACGGGCGCTTATCGCCAACGTGCTGCGGCTGCGTGACACCACCGCCGACGACGTCATGATCCCCCGCGCCGATATCGTGGCTATGCGCCTGGATGTATCGCTCGATGAGGCGATCTCGCAGATCCGCCGCGAGGGGCATTCGCGTCTTCCGGTGTATCGCGAGCAACTCGACGACATTGTTGGGATGGTCCACATCAAGGACGTGTTCGGCTATGTCGGCCGACCCGACGCCTTCCAGCTCGAAGCCGTCCTGCGCCGCCCGCTGCTGGTCGCGCCGCAAATCCCGGTGCTCGACCTGTTGCTCCAGATGCGACAGGCACGAATGCACCTGGCCCTCGTGGTGGACGAATACGGCGGCATCGACGGGCTGCTGACGATCGAGGACCTGGTCGAGACCATCACGGGGGAAATCTCCGACGAGCATGACGAGGTTCAGGGGCCGATGGTCACCGAACGCGGCGATGGCTCGCTCGATCTGGACGCCCGGCTTCCCGTCGAGGCTTTCGAGAATCGTATCGGCCCGATGTTGACCGACGACGAACGCCAAGCCGACATCGATACCGTTGGCGGCCTGGTGTTCACCCTTGCCGGCCGCGTTCCTACCCGTGGCGAGGTGATCGGCCATCCCTCCGGCTTCGAATTCCGCGTGCTGGACTCGGACCCCCGCCGCATCCGGCGCCTGCGCGTGCGGCGCACGCCCGCAACGCCGCAGGTTGAGGCGGCGGAATAGCGGCGCAATAACCGGCTTTCGCCCACCCGCGACTTGGCTGACAACACGCCGTATGACGCAACAATCTCCTCGCATGGGCGGCGCCGAGTGGCTGCTGTTGGTCATGCTATCGGTGCTCTGGGCCGGCTCGTTCCTGTTCTACCGGGTGCTGGCCGCCGAACTGCCCCCGCTTACCACCGGGTTCGGCCGTGTCGGCATCGGCGCGCTGGCGATGCTGATTTATCTGCGCGCCTGCGATATCCCGCGTGTCGTGCCGCGCCCGATGATCCCGAAATTCTTCATCCTGGCGACGCTGAACAACGTGATCCCGTTCACGCTATTCGCGTGGGCCGAGACACGCGTGACCAGCGGCACGGCGGCAATCCTGAATGCAATGACGCCGATCTTCACGGTGCTGGTCGCCAGCCTCGTGCTGCGGAGCGAGACGCTGACCGCCGCGCGCGTGATCGGCGTGCTGGCGGGCTTCGCGGGGGTGGCTGTGCTGATCGGGCCGGGCGTGCTGCTGGGGCAAGATATCTGGGGCCAGGCCGCCTGCCTGCTGGCTGCCTTCACCTATGGCTTCGGGGTGCCCTACGGCCGCCGGCTCGCAGGGCTCGAGCCGGCGGTGATAGCCACAGGCCAGCTCGTGGCGAGCACAATAGTGATGCTGCCGCTGGTGCTGGTGTTCAACCCCGGGCCGCCCACGCTGGACCTCGCGGGCTGGGCGTCGCTGATAGGCCTCGCCTTGCTCAGCACGGCACTGGCCTACCTTATCTTCTTCCGCATCCTCGCCCGCGCCGGCGCCACCAACCTCAGCCTGGTGACGTTCCTGATCCCTGTCACGTCGCTCGCCTTGGGTGCCTCCCTGCTTCGCGAGCCCATCACGCTGTCGGCGCTTGGCGGCGTGGCATTGATCGGGATCGGTTTGGCAGCGATCGATGGGAGGGTGGCGCGTGTCCTGGGGCGGTCACGCGCGGGCTGACATCCTAGCCAGGTCGCCCATCACGCCCACAAGCCGCCCGAACCGCATCGTCTTCCGCCGCCCCGCGCAAGCGACGGCTTGACCTGAATCAATGCGGCGCGGGCAAAACAGTGGGAATATCCTGACAAGTATCCCAAGGAGCTTCCAATGCAAGCCATGGATGTCATGACATGTGAGGTCACTACCGTGCGGCCCGACACGCCGATCCCCGAAGCAATCGCCAAGATGGTCGAGGGTCGGATCAGCGGCCTGCCCGTATTGGACGGCAAGGGCCAACTCATCGGTATCCTTACCGAGGGCGACCTGTTGCGGCGCACGGAACTTGGCACCGTCCGCAAGCGGCCAGGCTGGCTGAACCTGTTGCGCGGCCCAGACCGTTCGGCCGCCGAGTACGTGCGCTCCAGCACGCTCGAAGTGAACGACATCATGAGCCCGGACCCGGTCACCGTCACATCCACCACGCCGTTGGAGGAAGTGGTTGCGTTGATGGAGCGGGAGCGCATACGGCGCGTGCCCGTGGTCAACAACGGCGTCCTGGTGGGCATCGTCAGCCGGGCCGATCTGGTGCGGGCGCTCGGCCGCGCTCTGAGCGTTCGTGCGGAAATCCCCGCCGACGACATCGGAATCCGAGCCGGGATCATCGATGAACTGAAGCGGCAGCCCTGGTTTTCCCAGTCCAACGTTTCGGTCATGGTCCGCCACGGCGCCGTTCAGCTTGACGGGCTGGTCCAGTCAGATGCCGTCCGGCTGGCCATCCGCGTGGCCACCGAGCGGGCGCCGGGGGTAAAATCGGTGGAAAACCGGATCGAGGTGCTGGACCCAATGATATCGGTCACCGGTGTTTGAAACCGCGAGCCTCAGTTCAGGCCGCAGGCCATCGCCTCCAGCTCGGTCGCCCGCAGGATGACCACCTCCTGTGGGCTGGGCAGATCAATCAGTTTCTCGGCCTTCAACCAAGTGAAGGTGCGGCTGACCGTTTCTACGGTGAGACCGAGATAATCCGCGATGTCGCCGCGTGTCATGGGCAAGGTGATCCGCGTCATGCGCGGTTGGCATGATCGCGCCATGGACCGGGCCGTCAGGAAGGACGCGAGGCGTTCCCGCGCGGATTTTCTGCCCAGCAGCAGCATTTGGTTCTGGGCAGCCACCAATTCGTCATCGGCGTGCTGGAGCAGCGCGCGCTCCATCGAGGGAAAGTCGTTGAGCACGGCACGCAGGCTGGCGCGCGGAAAGCGGCATAGATGCACCGGGTCGATCGCCTCCGCTCCCAGTGTATAGGCGCCGTGCGACGACAGGCCGAGAAAGTCGCCGGTATGTGCGAAGCCGGTGATCTGACGACGCCCATCCGGCAAGAGCTTGAATAGCCGTGCCGTACCGCCGGTGATGTTGAAGAAGTCCACGGCCGGATCGCCTTCGTGGATAAAGGTCTGCCCGGCGCCCACGTTCGACACGACTGCGATCCGCGCCAACCGTGCCAGATCGTCTTTGTGGATTGCGGCGCAAACGCTGTCGGCCCTTGCGCCACAACTGGCGCAAGGCTCGCTGCCAGTGGCGGCTGTCTGAAATCGGATTTCTGCCATGCCCAAAGCCTAATTAGCTGTCGGCACGAATGAAATACTTACATGCCCACGGCGGCTTGAAGCGCTGTCACGATACCGGGTGTGGAGGCTAGGATCCGGTTCCCATCGGCCGCACTATCTTCGCCCAGGAAATCGGATACGAACGCGCCCGCTTCGGAGAGGATGGATAGGCCGGCGGCCACGTCCCACAGATTGATATGCAGTTCCACATAGGCGTCGAGCCGCCCGGCGGCCACGTCGGCCAAGCCCATCGCCCCGGAGCCACCCGAGCGCATGGTGGCGCCGAGATCCATGACCGAGCTGACCAATCCGAGGAAATCGATGTTATCGCGGCGAGGCGACCATCCGCATTCGATGGTGGCGCGCGAGATTTCCGTCGTGTCGGCAACATGGATCGGCGTGCCGTTCAACGTCGCACCTCCCCCGCGCCGGGCCGCGAACACTTCGTTCAACGCGGGAGCCACGAGCACGCCGACCAACGGGGTGCGATCCTCGATCAGGCCGAGCGAGACGCAGAAACGCGGGGCGCCTCGCGCATAGTTCGCGGTACCGTCGATGGGATCGACGATCCAACGCAGCGTGCCACCCCGGCCATGGCCCAGTTCCTCGCCCTGGAACCCGTCTTCGGGAAATGCCGCCAACATGCGCTCTGAGATGAAGCGTTCGACCGCTGTATCGGCTTCGGTGAGCCAATTCTGCGCGCTCTTCAACGTCGCCAAGGGAGCGCCAGGCGGTGGTCGCATCCGCATCGCCAGCGCGCCCGCCTCACGCGTTACATCAAGTGCTACTTCCAGCCGTCGTTCCAGTGCCGTCATCTGATCCCCGCACGCATGAAGCTGGCAACGAACTGGCGTTGAAACAGCAGGAAAGCAACCAGCAACGGTGCCGATGTCAACAGCGTCGCTGCCGTAATAATCGACCAG
>JANXXW010000201.1 GCA_025350425.1 Rhodospirillales bacterium | reverse complement strand
GCAACTACGACTACCACGAAAACTTTCCTTACGAGACTAACATTCTCCACCTGTATGGCGACATTCGCAAGCCGGTATTGCCCGAGCCTGCGAACGCAATCGGCTTCGACATCGGCTGTGGCGAAGGTCGCATGATCCGTCGCATGTCTCGCTTCCTGAGCCGTGTCGATGGTGCCGATATTAGCGAGAAGATGGCCACTGCCGCGCGCGCTCGCTCGCCGCAGGCAAGCAACATTTACGTCTCGACCGGTGCCAACTGCGGCGACGCCCAAACCGACACCTACGATCTCGTCTACAACACGATCAGCCTGCACCACATCTGCGTCCACGAGGTGCGCGCTGGCATCATCAAGGACATCACCCGCATCCTTAAGCCTTCCGGCTGCGCCACATTACAATTCTTCTTTTCGAAGCACTATCCGTTCTGCCGCACCACGCCTCCGGTTAAGAACGCCGACCACCTCTGTGACCTGCACCACCGCGACACCCTGCAGGCCGACTGGTTCGAGAACCGGTGGGACGCACAAGGCACGAACTCCATGTGCGACGCCGCCTTCGGCACCAGCCACATTCCTGCAGTGGTCAAAGATTTCAAGCGTTGGTTCCGAAACGTCGACGTTTGGTTCTATGACATTTCCATTGGCCGACCCGACCCTCGAGGCGGCGGCGCTGAGCGCATCCTGCCGGAAACCCATCCAAATACCCACGGCATCGACTTCGCCTGGTTTACACACATGGCGTTCTTCCATCTGCGCCAACCCATCAAGACGCTCTGAAGGCACTACCCCGCCGCGCTAAAACTCGCCGCGCTGGCGGGGCATTCACATGCGATCTCCAGGACCTTGATTTCGATGAACGCAAAAGCAGCGCCCATGATGGCTGGCCTCAATAGCGCCGACTGGGACCAGCCCGGCGCTCTCAGCATCGTTGTGCAGGGTGCCCTTTTCAAAGCTAACCTTATCGAGACGGCAAATCATTGCCGCCACTGGAGGGAGCTGTTCCCTGCGGCGGAACTTATCCTGGTCATCTCGGTAACCGATGTCGTCAGCCCGCCGGCAAACGGTTCCCCGACAGGCGAGGCACCTTTGGTGGTAAGCCTGGCTGCCAAGCATCGCCACGATGGCCATCTACAGTTCGCTCTCGACGTAATCCTAGCCTCCTGCAACAAGGTGGCGTTTGCGCCTCCCGCCTTGCCGCTGCCGCCTATCAAAAGCGACTCGCCTAAGCTGAACAATGTGAACTTCCAGATCGAAGCGGCACGATGCGGCCTGACTCTGGCCACTGGTCGCCACGTGCTCCGAATTCGCGCCGACATGATTTTCATGAATCGCAGCTTCCTGGATCAATATGCCGCCGCCGAAGCCATGCTCAGGGGAAAGGCGACCCTCTTTCAGCAGCGGATCATGATTTCTTGGCTGTTTACCCTTAACCCGTACACCAACGAACGCATGCCGCTGCATTTCAGCGACTGGTTTCATTTCGGCCTGACCGCCGACGTCCGCCAGCTCTGGCAAACGCCACCCATCACCCTCCAGGACAGCCAGTATTATCGAACCCATCGCCACGCGGCCGGCTCGAATGCGGCGGAACGCCTGTTCAATATCCGCATCGCTGTCGAGCAGCACATCGTCTACGCCTGCTTCAAGCCGCACTTTCCCGACCTCAAGCTCGACTACCACAACGACCGCTCGTCCATCGAACTCGCCATGGACATCCTCCTCGACAACTTCGCGGTCTGCGATATCGAGCATGCCGGCTGCATCATGGATAAATATGCCGGCGAGTTCACCGACCCTGCCAAACTGACCCATTGCATTACCCGCGACGACTGGTTCGCCATGGCCGCAGCCCGCGAGGTAGATTATCGCACTACGATCATGCCCAAGATCATGGCCTTCAACGACATGGGCCTCGCTCAGTTCAAGCAGAGCCTGCCGCGAACCTACAACGCCCATCGTCTGCGCACCAACGACGCCCGGGTGCTAAACCAGGAGATCGTTGCCGTGTCGCGCGACGGCGTGCTGTTCTGGGGACCCTATACCAGCCTGCCGCAAGGTGGCTACCGGGCCACTGTACACGTCACGTCGTTGGATGGCAGGGGAGGCATTATCCTGCGCGTGACCGTGGGTTCCGGACAGGAACGACTTGCCGAGAAATGCATCGATGTCCAAGGAACTGAAACGGAATTTACGGTCGACTTCGACGTGTCAATCCCCGGAGCCCGAGACGTCGAGGTCGTCTGCAGGTTTGACCAGCTACGCCAGTTCGCAGTCTCAGGCGTCACCTTTGCTAAGCGGGCCGACCTCAAGCCCGCGCCTATGCACCAGCAGGACATGCCGCGCATCTTCGGGGCCACGAGCCTGCCCACGCGTGTGGGCAGGCTCGTGGACGGTAATATTGTCTCGACCGGACAGAACGGCACGCTCTTCTACGGGCCTTACACCATGATTGCTCCAGGCCAATATCTCGCAACCGTCAACACGTCGGTGCTTGAGGGAGCCGGCACCGTACGTCTTAAGGCGACGCTTGATTTTGGCGACCGCATCCTGGCCGAGACAATGCTCACTCTCGATGGTGACACGCCGTCCTCGCTTCAACTCGCTTTCGACGTTCCCGGAAAAACGCCAGCGAAGCTCGAAGTGACCTGTGACATTAAGGGGCTACGCAGCATAGCCGTATCAGGCCTGCTCATCTCCGAGCGGCCCGAAGCACTCGAACCCGCACGGAAGCGTAAACTGTTGGGCCTTTTTCGTTAAATTAAATGGCGCTAGTGCTTTATTTGACTAAATGTCATTCATGCGCACAGAATACCTTACAAGTATCTGAGTTAGACTTTATTATGTAAATTAGCTTTAAATCTTATTTGGATCAGAACATTATAAATATGATCATTCAGCAGTTTTTTCTGAAAGTCTTTCAATAACAATTTCT
>JANXXW010000173.1 GCA_025350425.1 Rhodospirillales bacterium | reverse complement strand
GCTCTCGAACCGGGTGTTCGCGTCCTACGACGCCATCGTCGATCACTGCTGCGACGCGTGGAACCGCTTGGCCGACCAGCCCTGGCGCGTCATGTCCATCGGGCTACGCGATTGGGCAAGAGGTCAGATCACGTGAGTCCTAGTATAAGCCGTAACTTGTGCCCACCACAATGAGGGCACGGTCAGGCTGAGCTAGCCGGGCCAGCGACCTACCGAAAGCTGTAGGCAGAGTCCCGCGCGCCGGCTCAAGGCTGATAACGTCATTTACCACGCGAGAGGTTCGCGCCGCCGCCCCCCAGCCCGGCGCGTAACACCATACCCACCCAGCGTCAGGATCGATTATCGCCGATGTGCCATCTGCTCCATCGCTCTATACCGTCGTGCATCGGACCATGCTGATCGACCTGTATCGTCGTACGTAAGTCGCAGAATGTCCGACCCGCTCAGTTTGAAAAGGTTTCTTGCTGAACGCGTTCGTAGGCTCAGTTAACCGGCGCGAAGACATCAGGGTCATACGGTTCTACCGCCCGAACGTAGCTGGTGCTACTTTCGGGCGCACGAGTTCCGTGGCCTACGCGATGCCCAGCGGCGGGAGCACTGCGGTTACCACCTGCTTTCCGTCCTTGACCTCCACCAAGTAGGTCTCCCGATCGATATCACCTTTGGCGTCATAGGCTACATCCAGCAGCAAGCCAGGGTATTGGGCGGCCGAGAACGTGCCGCCGTGGATGGCGGCGGCCAGCGCCTTGCGGTCGAACTTTCCCAGCTTCTCGGTCACGGCTTTCACAAGCTGCACCATCGTGTAGCCTTTGATCCCATTGTGGTCGCTGGCATAGCCGTATGCCGCCTTGAACCGCTCGGCGAAGGCGCGCACCAGCGGGTTCGGCGCGTCTATCGTCAGGCCGACATGGCCTTGTACCCCGTTTGCCGCGGCACCGGCCAGCTCGATCACCCGCTGGCTGACCAGCACCGTCTCGCCATATACTGGCTTGCTATAGCCCAGCTTACGCAACGCGATCAGAAAGCGCGCGCTCTCCTCCTCGTTCTTGTAGCTGAACAGCGCGTCCGCCCCGGCCTTGGCGGCATTGACCACGACCGCCGAGTAATCCATCTGCCCCGGTTCCGTCGAGATGTCGGCGACCACCTTGATGCCGCGGGCCTGCAACTCCTTGATCATCGTATCGCGGCCGCCCTTGCCGAAGTCGTTGGCGATCCAGACGATCGCGACCGACTTGATGCCGACCTTCTGCATGTAGTTGGCGAGCTTGGGCATGACCCCGGTCTGGCTGACCGAGCTGCGGAACAGGAACTTGCGGCCCTGCTGGGTCAGGTTCGCCGCCTCGCCGCCCATGAACATCGGCGTCTCTGCCTCGTCGGCCACCGGGCTCGACACGTTCACGTTGCCCGAGAAGATGGGGCCGAAAAGCACGTAGGGCTCCTCGTCCACCGCCTTGGTCGCGACGGCCTTGGCGATCTGGGCCTGGCTCTGATTGTCCTGGTGCCGCACCGAGACCGGCCGCCCCAGGATTCCATCTGCGGCATTGATCTCCTTGACCGCAAGGTTAACGCCCGCTTTCCACATTGAGCCGGAGGTGACGCCGGTGCCGGACAACTCGATGTTGTCGACGATGGTCACCGGGTCTGCGGCGTGTGCCGCGCTGGGGGCGGCCAGGGCCGCGGCGCCGAGTAGTAATGTGGTTCTGCGGTCGATCATGTGTTCCTCGTTTCGTTTTTTGTTGCGTTCTTCTACCTCGCTACATGGCGTCCGAGGAAGATTTGGTTGAGGTTGGGGTCAGCAATCAACTCGGCCGCGGGGCACTCCAGCACCACTCGCCCGCCTTCCAGCACCAGCACGCGGTCGCTGACCGCCAGCGCGCTGCGGACGTTTTGCTCGACCATCAGCACCGAGGTGCCGGAATCCGCCAGGCTGCGGAGCAGGCGGAACACGCCCTGGTTGATCTTGGGGGACAAGCCGATAGAGGGCTCGTCGATCAAGATGACGGAGGGGC
>JANXXW010000097.1 GCA_025350425.1 Rhodospirillales bacterium | reverse complement strand
ACCATGCGCGCGACATCGGCGGGTGGCGGATCGAGCAGCCCCGCATCGCTCAACTGCGCGGCCCAGGCGGTGTAGAGGTTGTAGATGTCTGGCGAGTTGCCGCCGATCCGGGCGGTCAGCACCGTCTGGAGGTAATCCTCGATGATGGATTGCTGATGGACGATGTGGATGCCGGGATGACTGGCCTCGTAGGCGCGGAAACATGCAGTGAGCGGGGCCAACTGCGCGTCGGTGTAGTGGGTGGCGATCGTGAGCGTGGTGTCGGCCATGGCAGGGGCCGTGCCGAGGGCGAGAGCGGCGGCGATCAGGAGGCTACGCATCGGCGGATTCCTGCTGGCGAAGGAGCTGGGCCGAGAATGGGCCGGGCTCCCTATACAGGGGATACAGATCGCCGACGATACGGTCGGCGAGATCTACGTCGAACCACGCCGGCCCGCCCGCCCGTTCCTCGTCCTCGGGACGCAGCAGAACGGGCTTGGCTCCGGGCCGGGGCGCGTCGAGCAGCAACGGATCGGCACGTTCGCGCAGACGCCGGACGCCGCGCCAGCCGATGCGGTGATAGCTCATGGTCTCGCACTCCAGGCCGGGCACGACGACCTTCACAACCTTCACGGGGCTGTCCAGAGGCGAGCAGTCGATCCAGAAGATCTCCAGCCCCTCAGCGGCGAGCCGGGCGGTGAGCAGGTCGAGGCGAGCCTTGGACGATGCGACCTGTGCCGCCGGAACGGTGGGCAAATCGCCGAACGAGACGTGGTGGAGGTCGGAGAACACGGTGCCCGCCAGCCGATGCCGCAGCGTGGCCGCATCGGCCCCAATCCACTCGGCCATGGCAGTCACCGCGCGCGGTTCCTCGTCGGCTGCCTCGGCATACGCCGAAGCCATCTGCCGCTCGAAATAGGTGGACGGGAACACGCGCCGGATCGCCTCGATCGGGCCGTGCGTGGCGGCCTTGCGGGCGCGGCTGCCGCAGAATTCCAGCACCGCCTTGCGGAGGGCGACATCGCGGTCGGGATGCGGCGCCTCGCCGCACGCGGTGATCTGGATCGGCACCGTCGGCGTCCCCAGATCGTCGCCCACGACATAGAGGTTGGCGATGCCGAAATCGGTGGCAGCCAGCTTGACTGTGAGCGCGATGCCCGCATCCTGCAGGCGGGCGACGAGGGCAGTCACGTCGGGCGGCACGTCGCGATCCAGATCGACGATGACACCCCGGTCCAGCGCCCGGTAGTTCAGCACGTTGCCATCGCGTTGCAGCGCTTCGAGGACGCCGTGGGCGATTGCGTGCTCGATATCGAGGCCGGCCCCGAGGCCGTTGGTGATCGGCGTTATCAGGCGCGGCGTGTCCGGTAGCTGGGTGACGAAGGCCGCCACCCATTCGCGCGGCACCAACACCTTCCGCCCAGACGGCCAGCTTCGGGCCTCGATCCACGGGAGTTCCATGTCGGGCGTGTAGGGCGAGCCGGCGGGGAGACAGAGGGTCAGGGGATCGACCGCCGCGTCCCCGAGTTCGGCGTAGCTGGCCAGCGTCACGGGGGCATGGGCCACGTGTGCGCCCACATGGATTTCCTCGCACAGCTCTCCGATGGCGCCGAGTTCGGCCTGGGCTCGCGTGGCCCCGAAGCCGTAACCGATGGTGGACTCGTCGTCGCGGGAGATGGTGGCGGCCTGGGCGACAGGCACACCGAGGCGGTCGAGGGGGTCGATGGGGAACACCGACACCAGCGTATCAGCCGGCAGGCTGGCGAGAAAAGTCGCGGCGATATGCGCGAGGCTGTCATCCATTTGGCGGCACGTCTCCTAGCTGCGATGAACATACGCACCACTGTTTCACAAGTTGGTGGCGGTGCTAGGTTTTCGGGATGTGTGGACGCTATGCAGGCTTTTTGCCACCCGAGACGCTACGGGCCCTGTTCCGGACCACGAACGCGCTAGTCAACCACAAGCCGTCGTGGAACGTGGCGCCGACCACGCCAGCGCTGGTCGTGCGCCGACACCCCGAAAGTGGCGAGCGGCACTTGTGGCTTTTGCCACTGTCGCCGCTTTGTCGGCTTCCGCGCCGGACAACACGTTGCTGAAAATCGGCTCCTCGGCACCCACCCTG